>JANWKA010000088.1 GCA_025451655.1 Chitinophagaceae bacterium
TATTTTCAAAATCCCTATTGTTAATCATGACCATAAATATTTTGCTCATCATGGCTGCAAGTTTTTCCGGTGCTTTAATCAAAGCAACAAACATCCGCAATGAATTGGAAGGAATGAAACAAAACCCCAAGAGACTTTATGTCAGTTTTTACAATTGCCCATTTCAGAATATCAGGGAAAGGTTAAAGGAATTTGGAATCAATTATGTGGAAGTGCGGGATACCCTTGTCGGAAATGACGTAAGGGAAATGCACACCATGTATAAACTCAATAAAAAAGGTCCGAAATTCCGATTTAAATGAATGTGGCTTTTGATTTGTCCATGAGATTGCGGCCGGATTTACAGGTATTACAGTCCTTAAAACGGGCAAGAAAAGCGAATTGTAAAATTATGTATGGGTATGACATTGATACCGGGAATTATCCTGGTGAATATCAAGCCTGGCGTCTCCAGGATGGTCATTTGTGGTGTAACCTGCAAAGCTGGTCCGGAATTTTCTTTTCCAGCACCCGTTGAAAAAGAATCCGGTGCCCCGCATTGTTGAGATGGATCCCGTCTCCTGCCCCATAGAGGGAATCCTGCCTTCCGGAGGAATCGGCAAGGCTGCTCCAGAAATCAATACTGCGGTCCCCGAAATGTTTGGTAATCCAATCCCGCATTTCCAGGATTTGCCGGATGTCGGCGGAATCCAGATTCCTGGGCTGGGTGGTGGTCACCCAGACCGGCACCCGGACCCGGGAGGCCAGCCGCACCACCCTCAGGAAATTTTCCTTCTGGATCCCAGTGGGAATATGTTCAGCCTGGTCATTGGAGGGAAGGTTGATCAGGATGGCATCCGGTTTAAGGGAAAGCGCCCGGGTGATATTTCTCAGGGTATCTGTCCTCCGCCTGCCGGGGGGCGCCTGAAATCCGTCCGGCTGGATGCAATAGGTATCATATCCGGGAAAGGAAAGGTTGGTCACCACATATCCGCTGTTGATCTGGTGCAGGAAATGGGCATACCGGTTCACCCAGGAGCTGTCCCGGATGGGGCGGGTTCCGATTCCAAAGGCAGTGGAGGACCCGAGCACCACGATGTGAAAAGCCGCACTGCAGGATTGTCCCGGAGCGGAAAAACCAGCACTCATTCCGGCCAAAAAAAACAGGATCTTTTTCATATCAGTTGAAAATATCCGTTTCCGCGATGGGATCAGGACTGGCTGCGGTAATTGAAAATTGCCACAGGGACCAGGGGACTAGGTATTGAGGCCTCCGCAGATACTGATCACCTGCCCGGTGATATACCCGGAAAGGCTGCTTGCAAGGAAAAGGGTCAGGTTGGCGATATCCTCCGTGGTTCCGAAACGCCCCAGGGGTATTTTGGCGAGGAATGAATTTGCGGCATCGCCTTCTTTCAGGTAATGGGTCATGTCGGTTTCAATGAACCCCGGGGCGATGGCATTGCACCGGATCCCCCGGCTGCCCAGTTCCTGGGCGATGGATTTGGTGAATCCGATGATCCCGGCCTTGGAAGCGGCATAGCTGCCCTGACCCGCATTGCCACGGATCCCGACGATGGAGCTCATGTTGATGATCGACCCCCTGCGGGCTTTCATCATGGGCCGGATGACCTGCCTGGTCATGTTGAAAACGCTTTTCAGGTTCGTTTGAATCACCTCGTCCCATTGCTCCGGAGTCATCCTGAGGAGGAGATTATCCTTGCTGACCCCCGCATTGTTCACACAGACATCCACGGTGCCGAAGGCCCGGAGGACCTCCCCCACAAAGGACTCGCACTGGTTGTAGTCTCCCGCATCGGATTTCAGGGCAATGGCCTGGACTCCCAACCCTTTCAGCTTTTCTTCCAGCTCCCGGGCCCTGGTTTCGGAATGATGGTAGGAGAAGGCAACATTTGCCCCGTTCTCTGCAAGTTTCAGGGCAATGGCTTCCCCGATTCCCCGGCTGGCGCCGGTCACGATTGCGGATTGCTTTTCCAGAAGTTTCAAGGGAATTTTTCGGTTCAATGTACAAAAAAACAGCCGGACTCAGGGCTCCCATGCAGAACCATGCCGCATTTCAGGGCCGCAGCCCCTCCCGGAATTCCAGGATCTCTTCCACCCACCTGCGGTCATTGCAAAGCCTGGGGACCTTGTGCTGCCCTCCGAGCTTTCCCTTTGTTTTCAGCCAGGCGTTGAAGGTTCCGGGGCGGAGCAGTTCCAGGACCGGAGGGCTGAGGGCGATTCCCTTGTATCTTTTGGCCTCATAATCCGAATTCAAAGACTGGAGCTCCAGATCCAGAACCTTTCCGAATTGTTCCAGGTCGGAAGGGGGCACCGAGAACTCAAAAAGCCATTGATGATGGCCTTTGCCCTTTGCTCCGGGGAATACCGGGGCGGCAGTATAGTCATTGACTATAGCGCCCGTGGCCGCGCATGTCGCGGCCCCGGCTTGCTCGGCGTTCTCCAGGATGATCTCCTCGCCAAACGCATTGATGAACAGCCGGGTTCTTCCCGTGACCCGGATCCGGTAGGGAGCCAGGCTGGTGAAGGTCACGGTATCGCCCACGACGTACCGCCACAGGCCGCCGTTGGTGCTGACCACAAGGGCATAATTGCATCCGGTTTCGACCTCCTCGAGCTGCAGGGTCTCAGGATCCTCTTTTCCATATTCCTCCATAGGCATGAACTCATAAAAAATGCCATGGTTCAAAAAAAGCAGCAACCCTTCCCCCTGGACCAGGTCGTCCTGGGCGGCGAAAAAACCTTCAGAAGCATTATAGGTTTCCAGGAAATTCATGGGGCGGCTTCTGGTAAGGGAAAGGAACTGGTCCCGGTAAGGGGAGAAGCTGACCCCGCCATGCACATAGAGTTCCAGGTTGGGCCAGACCTCCAGAAGGTCCCTGGAACCGGTCAGATCCAGGATCCTCCGGATGAGGACCAGGGTCCAGGTCGGCACGCCCGCGATGGAGGTTACATTTTCCCGGATCGTGGTGGAGGCCATGCGCTCAATCTTTTCCTCCCATTCATCCATCAGGGCAATGGATAGATCCGGGGTCCGGACCATCTGCCCGTAGAAAGGCATGTTTTGGAGCATGACCGCGCTCAGGTCCCCGAAAAATGAATTTTCACCCAGCTGGTTGACCTGGTGGCTTCCCCCGATGACCAGGGTTTTTCCGGTAAGCAGGTCGGAATCCGGGAAGTTTCTGTAATACAGGGAAAGCACATCCCGGCCCGCCCGGAAATGGCAGTCGTCCAGGCTTTCCATGCTCACCGGGATGAACTTGCTTTTGTCACTGGTGGTGCCGCTGGACTTTGCGAACCATTTGACGGGAGTGTTCCACAGGAGATTCTGCTCCCCGGCCATGATCCTTTCGATATAGGATTTGATGCTGTCGTAATTGCAGATGGGAACGGCCTTTTTGTATTCCCTGACCCGGAGAATCCGTGAGAACCCGAACCTTTTTCCATATTCGGTGTACTGGCCCGATCCCAGCAATTGCTGGAACACCATTTCCTGGACCTCCAGGGGATATTGCATGAAATAGTCCAGGCGACCCAGGCGTAGCCTGGCCAGTTGGGAAAGTGCCGGGCTGAGTATTTTCATGGCTTAGGGTTGGCAGCAGGATCAGGGCTGCACCGGTCTGGCCGGCTGTTTCCTGCGCAGCACGAAATTCTGACCAAGATAAACTTTTCTCACCTGTTCGTCTCCGGCAAGGTCGTGGGCCGTTCCCGATTTCAGAATTCGCCCCTCGAAAAGAAGGTAGGCCCGGTCCGTAATGGAAAGGGTTTCCTGCACATTGTGATCGGTGATCAGGATGCCGATATTCTTGTAACGGAGCTGGTCCACGATATTCTGGATATCTTCCACGGCAATGGGATCGATTCCCGCGAAAGGCTCGTCCAGCAGGATGAACCTGGGATTGACCGCAAGAGACCGGGCTATTTCGGTCCGGCGGCGCTCCCCGCCGCTCAGCACATCCCCGGGGCTTTTGCGCACGTGCTGAAGATGAAGTTCGTCCAGTAGGGATTCCAGCTTTTCGGTTTGGGAGGACCGGCTCATACCGGTCATCTCCAGGACGGCAAGGATATTGTCTTCCACGCTGAGCTTGCGGAAGACGGAAGCTTCCTGGGGAAGATAGCCCAGCCCCATCTGGGCCCGTTTGTACATGGGCAGGCCGGAGATCCGCTCCTCGTCCAGGTAAACCTCGCCTTCATCCGGCTTGACCAGGCCCACGACCATATAAAAGGTCGTGGTTTTCCCGGCACCGTTGGGCCCCAGCAAACCGACGATCTCCCCCTGGCTCACCTCAATGGATACATGGTCCACCACCGTTCGCTGCCGGTATTTCTTGACCAGGTCATGGGTGTGGATTCTCAACTGGCAGGTATTTTACAGAACCCAAAACTAACGAAAACGGGAAGAAGGGGGGCTCCTGATGAGTCCAATCTTGTTACCTTTGCAAAATTTCAAGGGAAACACCGGATGAAAGTCACCGAACACCTGGCAAAAGGGGAATGCCCCCAGGTCTCTTTCGAGATCCTGCCTCCCCTCAAGGGGAAGAGCATCGAGTCCATTTACGACCACCTGGATCCCCTGATGGATTTTAAGCCTGCGTTCATCAATGTCACCTACCACCGCAGCGAGCAGATGTTCAGGAAGCGGACCGATGGCACCTTCGAAAAGGTGGACATCCGCAAACGGCCCGGTACGGTGGGAATCTGTGCGGCCATCATGAACCATTACAAGGTCGATGCGGTTCCCCATCTGATTTGCGGAGGATTCAGCCGGGAGGAAACTGAAAATGCCCTGATCGACCTCAACTTCCTGGGTATCGACAATGTCCTCGTTCTCCGGGGGGATGCCCCGGCCAATGAGTCCTTCTTCGAGCCGGACCCCAATGGCCACCGGTATGCGGTTGACCTGCTTTGCCAGGTGGTCCGGATGAACCAGGGAATCTACCTGGAACAGGATATGCAGGGTGGGGTGAAGACCAGTTTCTGCATCGGTGTGGCGGGATACCCTGAAAAGCATTTCGAGGCACCAAACATGGAAACCGACCTGGGGCATTTGAAGAACAAGGTCGAAAGGGGAGCGGATTACATCACCACCCAGATGTTTTTCGATAACCGGAGGTATTTCGAATTCGTGGAAAAGTGCAGAAAAATGGGGATTCAGGTTCCGATCATTCCGGGACTGAAGCCGATCACCACCAAAAAACAGCTCACCGTCCTTCCCCATATCTTCCATGTGGACATCCCAGAAGTCTTGTCTGCAGAAATCCTTGCCTGTAAATCCGATAAGGAAGTGGAAATAGTCGGAAAGGAATGGCTTATTGCCCAGAGCCGGGAACTCAAGCAGGCCGGGGTTCCCGGGCTGCATTATTATACCCTCGGGAAACCCTCGGTGATCTGTGAAGCGGTCCGGCAGATTCTTTAGGGAGCCTTTCTCCCGGTGAAACAGTACCCCAGAAAAAGATTGAAGGAATTATTGCGAAAGGCATTATTCCCCGTGCCATCATTCCGGATATTGGCTAATCCCAGCTGTTCGCTGAACCCCAGGAGAAACCCTTTCGGAGCCTGGTAACCGATTTGGAGGTGCCCCCCCGCATCAAACCGTTCCAGGGTCCCTCCCTGGTCAGGCCGGAACGGATCCTGCCCGGAACCGTCGCCACCGGCAATTCCATAGGCGATATAGGGACCGAATCCCACCCAGAAAGCGTTGCCTTTTGCGAGCCCAGGCCGAAAATTAAAATCCATCGGAATTTCCAGGTAGGAAAGGGTAAGGGCATTACCTGTAACCCGGTCCCTCCCTCCCTTTTCCACATAAAGCAGCGAAGGCTGGAGGTAACAGGCCGTGGTCACCGGGAAATCTGCCTGGAAGCCCGCCTCAGGTCCGGGAAGCAGGCTTCCGGAGGACCGGTTTCCAGGAGTCCTGGAAACATAGGTGGAAAGGGAGCCTCCCGCGGTCACCGAGAACAAAACCGGGGTTCCCTGCCCCTGCTGCGCCCCGGCAGGAAGGGTGATTGCGAGAAAAACAGGAAGTGTCCACCGGGTATTCATGGGCAGGGTATTGGCCGGTCCGGGACCGGCACTAAATGCTTAAGCTGGAAGCCGGTTCTCAGGTTCCCTGTTTGCGCAGTTTCGATAAATGGTCCAGAAAATCCGAGAGCTCCCGGACCCCAAGCTTTTTGGCCAGGATCTTTTTATCGCTGTCCAGCAGATATACCACCGGAGTCATATACACATCATATAACCTCCGGTAATTGGTCTGGTTGGCCGGGTCCCAGGCATTGATCCAGTCCCCCAGTCCGTGGTCCCGGATGAAGTCTGTCCATTGCTCTTTGGTCCCGCCGGTGCGGATGGCGAGCACTTTCACGCCCATCTTTTTCCAGCTTTTCCGGTACGCCGAATCCATTTCTGGAATTTCCACCTGGCAGTGACCGCAGGTGGGATCCCAGAACACCACCAGGGTATAACGGGCCTCGATCCCGTAAAGGGAAATATGTTCCCGAAGCGAGCTGTCGAGCAGGTCGAGCTCGGGAGCCTTTTCGCCGATCAGGTTGGCCGCAAGGGTATAGGCCCGCTGGATGATCTTGTCATTTTGATCTTTGGTCAGCCAGTAGGCATCCCCGGGAACATAATAGCGTTCCACCAGGTGAACGAAAACCGCGTCCATCCCCATGTACCGGGAGGTCTCGTAATTATAGGTAAGCCACCACAGGGTGAACTTGAACATTTCCCGGTTGGCCCGGGCCCGGGAAAGCAGCCGGTCCGCCTCCTCATTGATGGAGTCCGGGAAGGGCGTCACGAAATGGTCGAAATAGGTTTGAAGCCTGGACTCATAAATCGGGGTTCGGAGCAGGGCGCTGTCCGAGAAATTCACTCCGTCAAAGAAATGATCCTTGGCGTAGCGGAAAGCGTAAAGGGAATCCTTGCGTCCATCAGCTAGCGTGGGGACCGAGGGAGGCTCCGGATCCAGCATGGCCCGGAAAATCTCCGCGAGCAGGCTGGAAGGATGAGCCGCAATAAAGCTTTTCCGGTACTGGTAAATTTCCTGGCCGATCACTTTACGTTGCTGGGCCACCCGCGCGGAATCCGCCGGGCTACGGGATTGGTTCAGCTGGATGGAAAGTTGCCGCTGCCGGTCATCGATCTTTTGAAGGAAATGATTATAGCCTGAAAAAAGGTCGTTGTCCGGGTCACCCTGGTACACCACTTTGCCGGCCAGGTCCGAAGTATCCGCCTCAACCGAAAAATCCTGGTGCCTTCCGAGCAGGATCTGGAAAAACTGGTGCCGGTCCGGCATCAGAACGAAATAAATCCCCGATGGATATTTTTGTTTCCCTGAAAAAACCGCCCTTCCTGTCCCGCCAAGTTCGGCAGAATCCGTGATATAGGTCTGCCTACCGTAATAGTTCCCCAGCCAGATCCGGGCATTCTTCCAGCCGGTGATCTGAACCGCGATATGGTGGCCCTGGACCTGGGCGCTTCCCGTGGTTCCAAGGGCCAGGAGGAGGGCTGGTAAAACCCGGTGCATCATCCTCATTTTCATGATACCAAAACTATGGGATTTCAGGTTAACCGCAGGGATCGGGACGGGGTTTTAAGGCTCCGGATGGAAGTAGGGTCCGGCGAAATGGGGTATCTTTGCGGGCCCGGCCCCGCATGGAGATATCCGGCAACCCATCCCTCCTGTTGAAGCATCCACCCCAAATCCTGGAACAGGTCCTGGTCAGCGATTATGCCGCTGAAGGCCGGTCCATTGCCAGGGTGGACGGTAAGGTCATCTTCATTTCGGGAGCCGTTCCGGGTGACCTGGTGGATGTCCGGATCGGAAAACAAAAAAAGGATTGGGCCGAAGGCAGGGTCCAGAAATTCCATCGCTATTCCGGGGACCGGGTCATTCCGTTTTGCTCCCACTTCGGAGTCTGCGGCGGATGCCAGTGGCAGATGCTCCCCTATAGCCTGCAGCTCCTCCACAAACAAAAGCAGGTGGCCGATTGCCTGGAGCGCATCGGGGGGATTTCCACCGCCGGTATCCTGCCCATCCTGGGAGCCCTGCAGACCACCCGTTACCGCAACAAGATGGAATATACCTTCAGCAACCGGACCTGGATGCCGGAATCGGCTTTTGATCCGGTCGAGGGGGGATATCCTTCCAGGGACGGTCTCGGATTTCATCTACCGGGGATCTTCGACAAGGTCCTGGACCTGACCAACTGCCATCTGCAACCGGATCCGGGAAACGCCATCCGCAATTGTATCAGGGACCGGGCCATCGCCGGGAACCTCTCCTTTTATGATATCAAAAGCGGCCAAGGCTGGCTGCGCAATCTCGTCATCCGGGTCACCCGGAGCGGGGAGTTGATGGTCAACCTGGTGCTTCACCATGAGGACAAGCCCAACCGGGAAATGCTGCTGGACCATATCCTGGAAAATTTCCCTGCCGTCACCACCCTGGTCTATACGATCAACCCGAAGGCCAATGATACCCTTGCTGGCCAGCCCTGTATTGCCTATTACGGGGCTGGCTATATAACCGAACAACTGGGCGGTTTCCGTTTCAGGATCGGTCCGAAGTCCTTTTTTCAGACCAATTCCTACCAGGGGGAAAAGCTCTATGAGGTGGTCCGGGAATTTGCAGGACTCGGGGGGGAAGAAAACGTTTATGACCTGTATTGCGGGACTGGAACTATCGGTATTTTTGTTTCACCCGGGGCCCGAAGGGTAACCGGCATCGAGCTTGTTGAAGAAGCGGTGGAGGATGCCCGGGAAAATGCCCGGGTCAATGGAATTGAGAAGGCTGGCTTCCTTTGCGGTGATGTGACGGCCCTTTGCAACCAGGGCTTTTTTTCAGTCCATGGCCACCCGGATGTGGTGATCGCCGATCCTCCCAGGGCGGGGATGACGGGAAAACTGATCGGGACCCTGCTGGAGATCCCTGCGGACCGGATCATTTATGTGAGCTGCAATCCGGCGACCCAGGCCAGGGACCTGAAATTGCTTTCTGAAAAATACCTGGTGAACCGTGTCCAGCCCCTGGACATGTTTCCCCATACCCAGCATATCGAGAACGTAGCGCTGCTGAAAAGGCGGCAGCAATGACCCATAAACTGTAAAATCCATGACCGAATTCAGACCGGGAAGGTTCCAGATCCTGCCTCTGGTGGTTAAAAATCTCCTGATCATCAATGTCCTGGTATTCCTCATCCAGCTCACCGCCCAGAAGATCACCGGCACAGATGCATTTACCAACCAGTTTGCCCTTCATTACTGGAGATCCGACCTGTTCCGCCCCTACCAGTTCATCACCCATATGTTCCTGCATGGAGGTTGGGACCATATCCTGTTCAACATGTTCGCCCTCTGGATGTTCGGAAGCGTGCTGGAGAATGTCTGGGGACCCAGAAAATTCATCATCTTCTACCTGATCTGCGGGCTGGGCGCCGCCCTGACCTATATGGTCGTCCTGGATCTGAGGTTCCACCATATGCTCAGCCAGAGCGGGCTGACCGTTGACCAGGTGGAATCCTTCTGGATCCAGTACCAGAACCATCTGAACTATAATTTCGCAGCCCTTCCCCAATCGGTCATCCAGATCTGGATCGAGCCTACCCTGGGAGCCTCCGGGGCGATATTCGGCCTTCTGGCGGCATTCGGCCTGCTTTTTCCCAACAGCATGATCTACCTCTATTTCTTCCTGCCCATGAAGGCCAAATGGTTCGTCCTGATCTATATCGGGATCGAATTGTACATGGGAATCCGCAATTCCCCGGCCGATAATGTGGCCCACTTCGCCCA
>JANWKA010000089.1 GCA_025451655.1 Chitinophagaceae bacterium
ATTCCAGGCAGTTGGCGAAAAACTCCCGGTTGGCAAACTGGTAATGGGTATAAGGGTTCATCCCCATGGGAAGGCTGCCATCCTTTTGTGTGACTGCATTGGTGATCAGGCTGGCACTGGAGGCAACAATCATCCGGGTATCCGGACTTTCGGTCTGGTAGGGTGCGGGGAGCAGGGAGTCCAGGGCCTGGATGGTTTGGGGGCTGAAACGGTCCCGGTAGAGGGAGCTGAAGCGGCCTTCCAGCAGGACCGCAATCGCAATCCCCTGTTGGCGAAAATCCCCCGGACGGGGAGCCATTTTTACGCTTTCCCAGGAAACCCGCGTAGGGGTTCCCAGGGACCTGCTGAAAGCCGATGTGGCCAGCAGGATGGTCTTGCGGATCCCCGGTGCCGCAATGGTATCCATGGAACTTGCAAACTGGCTGCGCACCGGGTCGAGGTTCTTTACGATGGGATGATCGCTGCCGGAATGCAGGAGGGGAAAATAGGGCCATCGCACCATCTGGATCTGGGGTTTTCCTCCCTGGGATCCCACCGTGAGCGGGATCACATCACATTGAAGGTCCTGGACCAGGTCAGGGTTGATCCGGACCCCCCAGGTGAACAGGAGGTCTTCCAGGTTGAGCCCCTTGTCAAAGGCAATGAAGTTGTTTTTATCCTGGAGGCTGTCCATGGACGCATTGACCTCATTGAGAAACCAGAGGATCCTTCCCCCATGCATCAGGTACTGGTCGATCCGGATTTTTTCGGAATCGGAGAAACGGGTTTGAGGACCCAGGAAAAGCACCGCGGCAAACTGGGGCGGGATATAGGGATCCCCCGAAAGGTCGATGGTGTCCAGCTGGAAGTTCTGCTGGATGGTGGTCAGGGCATCCAGCACCCCGGGGCCCAGGGGCTCCCCGTTTCCAAGCATATACCCGATGAGGGGCGGCTTTTGCTCTTCCAGGGTGTAGATCGCGTGGGCAAAACGGTATTCCAGCAAGGCACCCGCGTTGTTCAAAGCCACCATGGGATCAAGGCCCCCTCCGGCCTGGAGCAGGTCAACCGGAACCTCCCTGCCCTGGTCGGAAACCAGGGCGCCAGGGTAGATCAGATGCTCGGAATACCCCTCACTGGCTTCCAGCTGAACCTGGAGGTTATAGGGCTGCAGGCCATGCGCTGCGAGACTGTCATAGACCAGTGTCCTTGAAGAGTCGGGAAGGCCCTCCCCGGGTTCAATGAACCGGAAGTCCAGATGTGTGCCCCCAAACTCGCGGAACTCTTCCAGGAGCTCCCTGGTGGAAATGCTGAGCTGCCTGAATCCCGGCGGGAATTTTCCTTTCAGGAAAACCCGGATATGGACCACCCCGTGGAGGTGCCGCAAAAGGTCCCTGGTCCCGGGAGAAAGTGTGTACCTCTTTTCGGCCGTCAGGTCCAGCCGGCTATGAAGACCGGAACCCAGGATATTGAGCGCGACAAGGGCAGCCAGCAGCCCGAGGAAGCCGAACCCCCTGTTTCTATTCTTCCGGGAGGTCTGGGTCATGATTTGTTTTTCTTGTGGAGCAGGATCAGCCGGGTGCCCATCAGGAAGGCCGCTACGACACTCAGAAAATACAGGACATCCCGGGTGTCCACCACTCCCCTGCTGATCGAATCATAATGAAAACGGATCCCCGCCATCTGGATATAATATCCGGCGCCTTCCGCCAGGGCGGGGACCCGGCTGATCGCATCGAAGCCCCAGTAAAAAAGGCAGCAGATGAAAGCGGCCACCAGGAAGGAGACCACCGCATTGGCGCTGATCGAGGAAGACCAGATCCCGATTGCGGTGAACACAGCTCCAAGCATCACCAGGCCGAAATAGGAGCCCGCTATCGCTCCTCCGTCAGGGCCCTGTCCCGCCTGGGAGAGATGGACGATGGTATAATAATAAAGCAGGGTGGGGAGGAGCGAAATGGCAACCACCAAAAGGCAGGAAAGGTATTTACCCAGGGTGAGCTGGAATACGGTGACCGGTTTGGTGAACAGGATCTCCAGGGTGCCCGATCGCTGTTCCTCGGCGAAACTTCTCATCGTCACTGCCGGGATCAGGACCAGATAGAGCCAGGGAGCAAGAGAGAACAGGGAGGCCAGGCTCGCATATCCATAGTCCAGCAGGCTGGTATCCGGAAGGATGAAAAGAAAAAGCCCGTTGGCCACCAGGAATACGACGATGGCGATATATCCCGTGAGGCTGCTGAAAAACTGGCTGGTTTCTTTTCTGAATATAGCCCACATGCCGGAAGGATAACGGATGGGAAAGGAGGTTATTCGGTCCCGGGTCAAATATAGGGAATCGGCGGCGGGACCAGGAAAGGGGGTTCAGGCGCGCAGGTCCCGGATTGCGCTCAGGATCCGGTCCAGCGCAAAATCCACTTCCTCCCGGGTGGTGGTCCTGCCGAAGCTGAACCGGAGGCAGGACCGGACCTGGCTGTCAGACCGGCCCATGGCCTTCAGCACATGGCTGGGCTCCGGGCGCGCGGAGGTGCAGGCTGATCCCAGGGAGGCGGACAGGTCGGCGGTTAGCCGGGAAAGCAAACGGGATCCCTCGATTCCCTGAAATTCCAGGTTGGAGGCCTGGGGAAGCCGGTGGGTGGGGGAGCCATTGATCCGCGCCAGGGCGGTCCCGGTCAGCCCGGATTCAAAGAAATCCCGGAGGCCAAGGGTATGCGCCCTGTCCTCTTCCATGAACTCCCGGCAGATCTGGCACGCCTTTCCGAAGCCGACGATCCCAGGAACGTTCAGGGTCCCGCTGCGGAACCCTCCTTCATGACCTCCTCCGTCCATCTGGGGTTCCGGATCAGCCCTCGGCCCCTTCCTTCGGAGATAGAGGGCTCCAATCCCTTTCGGGCCGTAAATCTTGTGTGCGCTGAAGGCCATCAGGTCGATCCGGTCCCGGTTCAGGTCTACCGGAATTTTGCCGACCGCCTGGGTCGCATCGGACATCAGCAGGATGTGACGCGCCCTGCAAATCCTTCCGATTTCCTCCAGGGGCTGGATTACCCCGGTTTCATTATTGGCATACATGATGCAAACCAGGACCGTGGAAGGCCTGAGTTCCTGTTCCAGATCCGCGATGCTGATCCGGCCTGCGGAATCGACCGGGAGATAGGTCACCTCCCCACCCATCCTTTCCAGGTGGGCACAGGTATCCAGAACCGCCCGGTGCTCGGTGCTGCAGGTGAGGATATGGTTTCCCCTTGCGGCAAACCGCGAAAATATCCCTTTGATCGCGAGGTTGTCTGACTCGGTGGCTCCGGAAGTAAACACGATCTCCCCCGGTTCGCTTCCGATGAGTTCAGCGATTTGTTCCCGGGCCTGCTTCACCGCCTCTGCCCCATACCATCCATGGGCATGGGTATGGCTCGCCGCATTGCCGAAGTCCTTCGAGAAAAAGGGAAGCATGGCCTCCACCACCCTTTCATCGCAGGGTGTCGTGGAAAGAAAATCCAGATAAATGGGTAATTTAGGCAACTTAGGCAACGTACAGGAGTCGTCCCGTGAATTTACGATTTTAAAAAAACTGTCGTGGAATTGGAACATGTTGGCATCGCGGTAAACAGCCTGGAGCAATCCGTCCCGGTTTTTGAAAAGTTGCTGGGAACCACCTGCTACAAGACCGAAACGGTGGAAAGCGAGCAGGTGCGGACCGCTTTTTTGTCCGGCGGTCCGGTTAAATTGGAGTTGATTCAGGCCGCATCGCCTGGTCATTCCCTATCCCGGTTCCTGGAAAAAAGGGGGGAGGGGATTCACCATATTGCTTTTGAGGTAGCTGATATCCGCGCCGAAATGCGGAGGCTGGAAGCTGAAGGGTTTGAGCTGCTGGACCGGGAACCGAAACCCGGTGCGGACGACCGGCTGATTTGTTTTCTCCATCCCAAAAGCGTTCATGGGGTCCTGATCGAACTCTGCCAGCGCCTTCCCGCCTGATCATCCCAGCACTTTTTCCATGGCCATGCTCCGGGACCCCTTGACCAGGATCCAGGTGTTTTCGAAATGCTGTTTTTCCAGCCAGGCCATCGCGGCGGCGGCGTCTGGCTGGAAGATATAGGGATGGGATAACCCTTCAAATTCCTTTCCCGTCAGGACGACGGCCTCCCAGTGCCAGGTGGAGATCAGCTCCACCAGGGATTCATGCTCTTTCCGGCTGGATGCTCCCAGCTCCATCATCGATCCCAGGATCAGCACCTTTCTGGAAACCTGCATGGTTGCGAATTCTCCGATGGCGAGCTTCATGCTCGTGGGGTTGGCGTTATAGGAATCCAGGATGATGGTATTGCTGCCCCGGGTGATCACCTGGGAGCGGTGATTCTGCGGGGCATATCCTTCGACGGCGGCCTTGATGGCAGCGGGGGGGATCTTGAAATATTTTGCCACGCTCACTGCAGCCAGGATATTGTACAGGTTATATCCCCCGAACAGGCGGGTATGCATGCTCCCGGTGTAATCTGTTCCCGCAGTGAGCAGGGGTGCCGGCTCCAGGATATGGCCCTGGACGAAATTTCCGGGCCCGGTACCGTACCAGAACCGTTCCGGGATACCCTCGGCCATTTCAGCAAAATACCCGAAATCCCTGCAGACAAAGGCTGTGCCTCCGTGTCCCTTCAGGTAATCAAACAGCTCCCCTTTTCCCCTGCGGATCCCCTCCTCGCTTCCGAACCCTTCCAGATGAGCCACCCCGCAATTGGTGATGATCCCGTGGGTGGGATCCACCATCCTGCAGTAGGAAGCGATCTCCCCCTCATGGTTGGCTCCCATCTCAATGACCGCCACCTCCGTTCCGGGGAGGATGCTGAGCAGGGTGAGGGGTATGCCGATATGGTTATTGAGGTTTCCCTCGGTTGCGAAAACTTTCACGGAGCTGGAAAGCACCTCCCGGATCAGCTCCTTGGTGGTGGTTTTACCGTTGGACCCGGTGATCGCCAGGAAGGGAAATGAAAAGGATTTGCGGTGAACGGAAGCCAGCTCCTGGAGCGTCTTCAGGGAATCTTCCACCAGGATGGTGCCGGAAAGGCCGGCGAAAGCCGGATCGTCCACCACGACCAGGGAAGCTCCTTTTTCCAGTGCGGCCGCCGCGAAGCTATTGCCGTTGAAATGTGGCCCTTTCAGGGCGAAGAACAGGTCTCCCGGCTTGAGCTTGCGGGTATCGGTGCGGACCGAGGGGTGTTGCCGGTAAAGAGAATATAGTTCCTGAATATCCAAGGCCGAAGGCCACAAAAGTAAAGAAGCCTCCCGATTTGGGAGGCTTCCTGGAAAAGTTTTTTACCGTTTCTGCCGCTGGCTCCGGAAATAATTTCCGGTTTTGAAATTGTTGCCTTCCTGGCTGCCCACCCGGTCCATCGCACATCGGAATCCGACCGTATTGCTGGCCATGTCCTGCTGCATGAAGCGGCGGGTGCCTGGAGAAAGCCAATAGGGAAGATCATTCCAGGAACCGCCCTTGATCACCCGGGACTTGTCATTGATCAGGGAAGTCACTCCATAACCATAGGTGGCTCCGGAAAGGCTGTCCCCATCCAGGTAATCTCTTTCGTCGGCCCGGTTGTAGTTCAACCTTTTGGCCACCACGGAATCCGGCTCTTCCACCATCTTCAGGCGTCCAAGGCTGTCCTTTTCAGGAGCTCCCTCCTTGTCGTGATAAACATCCTGGTAAATATTTCCCCGGAACGGATTGAACCCGTCCTCGTCTTCCGGAGTCAGGGGGCGGTAAACATCTGCCACCCACTCGCTCACATTGCCTGCCATATTATAGATGCCGAAATTATTCGGATAAAAGGATTTGACAGGAGCTGGAATGGAAGCCCGGTCATTGAGGCCACCGGCGACTCCCATATTGTCTCCTTCACCCCGTTTGAAATTGGCCAGGAACTCGCCCTGCCAGTTTCCCCTTCGGGGATCCCTCAGGCCGTCCGGGTTCACGGACCAGGGATAGACTTCCCGGTTGGCGATGAGCTCTTCCCCCCGCTTCCCTTCCTTTTTGGCTGGATTGGGGTTTTCCCCGACATAGGCCAGTGCCGCATATTCCCATTCTGCCTCAGTCGGAAGGCGGTAATCCGGAAGCAGGAGGCCATCGGAGAAGGTGATCCTCCGGGGACTTCCATCCGGGTTCTTGTATGGGGAGTTTTTCAGGTTGGCCTTCTTCCCGGGAGTTCCGTCATAAAGGCCAGCCAGGTAGGATTTGGTATCGAAGTTATTGTCGTCCTGTTCGTTGGTAATATCGGTCATGGAAAGGATGCCGGCATCGATCAGGAGCTTTTCATTCACCCGGTCGGACCGCCATTTGCAATAGTTGGTCGCCTGTTCCCAGGTCACACCCACCACCGGGTAATCGTTGTATGCGGGGTGCCGGAAATAATATTCCACGAGGGGCTCGTTATAAGCCAGCGCGCTTCTCCATACCAGGGTATCGGGAAGGGCTTTTTCATAGACCTGGGGATAGCTGTTGCCGAAAACCTTGTTGAGCCAGAACAGGTACTCCCGGTAATGCACATTGGCCACTTCGGTCTCATCGATGTAGAAGGAAGAAACAGTGACCCTTCTGGGAATGTTATTCCAGTCGCCCATCACATCCTGTTCCGTGGCTCCCATGGCGAAGGTTCCCCCCTCCACAAAAACCAGTCCGGGACCTGTTTGCTCTTCCTTGTTCTGGGCCACGTAAAATCCCCCCCATTTGGGATTGTTGTAATCCCATCCGGTAGCGGAGGATTTGGCATATTTTTTCTGGCAGGAAGCAAGACTCAGGGTGGCAGCCACTCCTAATAACAGGAAGCCTGTTTTGGGCAGTTTTCTCATAGTATATGGCTTTACAAAAGGCCTGTGCGGATGCAAATGTAACATTAAATTCTTTTAATCAATTAAAAAAAATTTAACTATGATCAGATGGATTGCCGGGAAAGGCCGGAATTAAAAAACGCATATTTCCGGATTTTGTTGCAGGATGGGGGAGCTTTCGGACCCTCCCAAATGGTGGCAACGGCCCCGGTAAACCCTTATCTTTGACCGCTTTTCCCTGCTCCCCTCCCGGAAAAGGCAATATTCTCCAAAGGGTCCCGTTGTGTATGGATTATGCGCTCAAAATCCTCCACCGGCGGTTGCCCGCCGGGACCGGTGGCGGAAAGGCCCGGACCATTATGGCCGGGCGCCCGGTCAGGTCCGGAAAGGGGTTGTGAAGGATATTATTATTAACTTTACAAATCATAATAATTTTACATGTTAAAAAGGCTCCCCGTTTTAAAGACCGGCTGGTCCATCGTATTGCTACTCCTTTCCGGCATGGTCTCGGGCCAAATCATTGATTCCACAGTATCTATAGACGGGAGGATCAATACCATCAACACCGCGGTTCCTTTCCTGAGGATTTCGCCGGATGCCCGCAGCGGGGCCATGGGGGATGCGGGAATCGCCATTTCCCCCGATGCCAACGCCTCCTACTGGAACCTTTCCAAACTTCCTTTCGCCGCTGCCGATGCCTCCATCTCGGCAAGCTACACCCCCTGGCTGAGGGAACTGGTCAACGATGTTTACCTGGCAAACCTCACCGGATACAAGAAACTCGATGATAATGAGGCAATTACCGCAACCCTGCGGTATTTCAGCCTGGGAAACATCCAGTTCACGGATATCAACGGGAATGACGAAGGCCAGTTCAATCCCCGGGAATTCTCCCTGTCCGGAGGGTATGCCCGGAAACTCTCTGACAATCTCTCCCTGGGCATCGGGCTCCGGTATATCTATTCCAACCTCGCCGCAGGTCAGAACCTCCAGGGGCAAACCTATAAGGCAGGTACCGCAGTGGCCGGGGATGTTTCCATTTTCTACACCAAATCCACCGATTACGGCAACGGGGGAACCGGGACCTGGAGTTTCGGAATGGCGATCACCAACATGGGCTCCAAGATCTCCTACACCAATGATCCCAATGACAAAAACTTCCTGCCCACCAATCTGGGCATCGGGGCAGCCTATACCGACAAGATTGATGATTACAACAAAATCACCTTTACGGCTGATGTGAATAAGCTGCTGGTCCCCGCCCCGCCCCTGGTGAGCGATACCGTGGCCCAGGACTACAACAATTACAACAATATCGGAGTCGTGGCCGGGATGTTCAAGTCCTTTTCCGATCCCGGGGGAGCGAAATCCGAAATGCAGGATCTCATGCTTTCGCTGGGCGCGGAATACTGGTACAACGACATTTTCGCCATCCGCGCCGGTTACTATACGGAGTCCAAATACAAGGGAGACCGCAAGTACCTGACCGCCGGCCTGGGCCTGAAATACAACTCCTTCGGTCTGGATTTCTCCTACCTGGTGCCTTCAGGAAGCGGGATTGAACGCAACCCCCTTTCCAACACCCTCCGCTTTTCCCTCCTTTTTGATTTCAACAAATCAGACAATAACCCGGTCAATAACGCCGCCTTCTGAGGCCGCCACCCCGGGACCAGCAAACCAGGAGCGTCATGGATTACCGTATCGGTTTCGGGGTGGATTTCCACGCCCTTAAGGAGGGTCGGAAATTTTTCCTGGGAGGGGTATCCATACCGCACCACCTGGGCAGCGAGGGTCATAGCGATGCCGACGTTCTGCTTCATTCCATTTGCGATGCGCTGCTTGGGGCCGCCAGCCTGGGTGATATCGGCGACCATTTCCCGGACACCGATCCCGCATACCTCGGGATCGACAGCAAAATTCTGCTCCGGCGCACCCTGGAGCTGGTCCTGAAAGCGGGCTGGAAGCCGGTCAATATCGACAGTACGGTCTGCCTCCAGCGGCCCCTGCTGAAACCTCATATTGCTTCCATGCGCGCCGAGATTGCGTCCTGCACCGGTCTTCAGGAAACTGAAATATCCATCAAGGCAACCACCACGGAAAAGCTGGGCTTTATCGGACGGGAGGAGGGGGTGGCGGCCTATGCCGCCGTGCTGCTCTGCAGGGATTGATCCGCTTCCATTTCCCCCATCATTATTGCAACAGATTTTAAAACCCTTCGGGTATCCGGGGAGAACAGGTTCCAGGGAATTTGCGTTTGGGATAACCGTTACCTTTGCCGGAATGCCTACGGTCCCGAAAATCAGGGTGGTCAACCGGTCTTCCAATCCCCTTCCGGCCTATGCAACTCCGGATGCGGCGGGCATGGACCTTCGGGCCGACCTGCCCGGGGATATTTCATTGGCTCCCCTGGAAAGGACCCTGATCCCGACCGGCCTTTTCATTCAGCTGCCCCCCGGCCACGAGGCCCAGGTCAGGCCCAGGAGCGGAATGGCCCTGAAACAGGGCCTGGGGCTGCTCAACGCTCCGGGCACCATCGATCCGGATTACCGGGGGGAGATCAGGGTTTTGATGATCAACCTGTCCGGGGAGGCCCAGACCATCTCCCCCGGCGACCGGATCGCACAGCTGGTGGTATCGCCTTTTGTCCAGGCGGTTTGGGAGGAAACCCCCGCTCTGGAACCCAGCATCAGGGGGGAAGGGGGATTCGGACATACGGGAAAATCTTAGGCCATGCGCAGGGGAGGATGGATCAGGGGATGGATTTGGGTTGCAGCAGGCCTGATTGCCGGCTGCGCAGGACCTTCGCGCCTTGGATTCAAAGGCTCCCGGTCTTCCGGGGATTTGCCTTCCGCCGGATTTCAGGCAAAGGCCAGGGAAGACAGTTTTTTCATCAGCGCCGAGACTGCCCGGATGAGCGGCAACAACCGGGAGGCGATCCACGATCTGGATTCCTGCCTCAGGCTGGACCCGCTGAATGCAGCTGCCTATTATGAGCTGGCCCGGCTTTTCGACCAGCTGGAGAACCCGCATGCCGCCCTGGCATTCGCCAGCAGGGCCGTGGAGCTCGATACCCTCAACCGCTGGTACCAGCTTGCCTTTGCTGACGCCCTGATGCAAAACAAGGAATTTGGCCGAGCGGAATCCGTTTTCTACCGGCTTCACCAGCGCTATCCTTCCAACATGGATTACCTGTTCAATGAAGGAGTCCTGCTGGCTGGCCTCAATGAGCTGGACAGCGCTTTCCAGGTTTTCGACGAAATTGAAAAAAAGAC
>JANWKA010000090.1 GCA_025451655.1 Chitinophagaceae bacterium
CGGAGGTAAGAAATGGCGTAAATCAGCATGGTCCGGTCATCCTCATCCAGCTTTTTTTCCAGGGTGACCGTCTTGGTAGCCACCACGGAACCCTTCATTACCCCCAGGTAGTTGACATAGGCATTCTGCTCATCCGAATCCATGGCGAATACGTCCACATTGTCAATCCGGGGATGAACCACCTCGGAACGGGACCGGTAGGTCTGAAGCGCTTCAATTTTCCTGCTCATGACCCCGGCCCGCTCAAAATCCAGACGGGCGGCAGCTTCCTTCATATCCTGCTGGAAAAGCTGGGTCACCTGGGCCAGGTTTCCCCGGAGGATATTTTTCACCTGCCTGAGGTTTTCCCTGTAGTCCTCTGCAGTTTGCTTCCCCTCGCAGGGGCCCTTACAGTTGCCCAGGTGGTATTCCAGGCAAACCTTGAACTTTCCGCGGCTGATATTCCGGGGGCTCAGATTCAGGTTGCAGGTACGCAGGGGGATCAGGTAGCGGATGAACTCCAGCAGGTCCCGCACTTTTCCCACCCCCGTGAAAGGCCCCAGATATTCCGACTTGTCCCGGATGACCCGCCGGGTCAGGAATACCCTCGGGAAATCCTCGTTCTTGATCACGATATAGGGGTAGGACTTGTCATCCTTCAGGTTGATATTGTATCGCGGCTGGAACTGCTTGATCAGGGAATTCTCCAGCAGGAATGCATCCTGTTCCGATGCCACGATGGTGAATTCGATGTGGTGGATGTTTTCAACCAGTTTCCGGGTCTTGTAATTGTCCAGCTGGCGCACGAAATAGGAATTCACCCGCTTGCGGAGCTCCTTGGCTTTTCCCACATAGATCAGGGAACCTGCCTCATCAAAATATTTATAGATCCCGGGCTGTCTGGGGATACCTGAAACGATTTTTTTGAACTCTTCTGTCTTCATCCGGGTCCGCCGGCCCCTGGGAAGGCCGGCGGACCAAATTTAAAAATCTTTTGGCTGGTGCGGGAAAGGCTTCCCCGAGGAAATGCCTTGCAGGTATCGATTGACCATCCACCCGGGATTCTGGTTACCCGGAAAATAACCGGGAAGCAAAGGATAAAATGCAGGAAGCCAGGGGGCCTGAAGGTCGGCCCGCAACCGAAACCAGGGACAAAGGAAAACCACAAAAAAAAGCCGTCCCGAGGATTCGGAACGGCTACACACGAAAATTAAACAGTAATTAAACCTACAAACTTGAAAATATATTATAAAGGCAAGTGGTTTGAAAAGGTCCGTTGTTACGGCTTTCAACAATATAGACAAGCGGATTTCCGGAAATGCTGCATCCCCCTGAAAATTATTTTTTCCCCAGGCCGAGACGGATGCCGAGGGAATAAGGGTGCTCCCGGACGCTGTAGCCCACCCAGGTTGAAAGGGGCTGGTAGCGGAACTCGGGGCCGAGCTGGAGCATGGTACCTCTCGTAAAAGGTATTGAAAAATAAATACTTGCGTTCAAATCGGGTTCCCACCTGCGGACCAGGCTGTTATCAGAATAATAAACTTTGGTCTCCGGGGAAAGGATATTGGACTGCTCGTAAAGGAGGTATCCGAGGTCCATCCCGGCAGAGAAGTTGAGTTTCCACCTGCTTGAGGGAAGGGGCATGCGGTAGTTGGCCAGCAGGGGCAGGGACAGGTAATAATAGGTATTGGAAATGGTCACTTCCCTGGCCAGATTGATGTTATACACCGGACCCGGAGGAACCGCGTAGGAGGAATTATAGAAGGAAGATGAGCTTCCGGATCCGGGGCCCGAACCGGTCTGGAGCACCAGCGTAGGATAAACCGGCACTGCTTCGATTCCATAACCGAACCGGTCCAGTTCCAGTCCGCTCACCAGGCTCAGCCTGCTCGTCAGGGCCTGATGGACATGAATCCCGGCTGCAAATCCCAATTCGCTGAACTGGTTCAGGCTGTTCTTGGAGAGGTTGCCTCCGGGATCCAGCGCTGAAGTGGAAACCAAAAACGGGCTCTGCATGTAATAGTAATAAGTCACCCCGCTGGAAGCCGGAAGGCTGATCCACCTGAAATTGATCGAAGGAACGAAAAACAGGTCCCATTGAAGGGGATGGGGAAGCAGTTTGCGCAACGAAAACTTCTGGTGGATGAGGGCATTATCGATATTGTTTTCCAGCCGGTTGAAGGCCGGATCGATATCAGCCTGGAGGGGCACGGACAAACCGGTTGGGGAAAGCAGGGGAAGGGAAGGCAGGGGGGAAAAGTCCTGCACCCCGGGTTGGGCTCCCGTCGTTCTCCCGGTGGGCCCGGTGGAGATCTGAAGGGAGGCAAAACTCCTGCTGGAAAGCGCATGAACGATCCGGTCCCTGCCGGCAGGATGGCTTACCCGGATCGTGGCCTGCAGGGAACCGGAAGGCATCATCCCGGAAAGGTTGCGGGGCGCCTGGAGCGCTTTCACACCGGAAGCATCCCGGGAGGAGCCCTGCAGGGATTGCACTATTCCTGCAATGGGCAATTTCCGGGAAGCCCGGTGGGCACGGAAAAACAGGCCACCAGCCAATCCTGCCACCAGCAGGAAGGAAAGGGAAAAGACCAAGGGTCTTTTGATGGTATTTTCCCGGGGGATCTCCCTGCGGATATGCTCCCAGACGAGTCCGGAAGGCTCCATTTCAAAATCCCTCGCCTCAGCCCTCAGCTTTCGCTCTAATTCATCCCGTTGTGGTAAATCTTCCTTCATTCCTTAGAATCAACATTAAATTTTATTTGTCCACCAATACCCGGGGTTCTCCATGGAGCACCCTGGAAAGAAAATGCTTGGCCCGGGCATACTGGGACCGGGAGGTGCTTTCGGTAATCTGGAGCATTTCCCCGATCTCCCGGTGGGAATATCCTTCAATCGCGTAAAGGTTCAGTATGGCCCGGTATCCGGGAGGCAGCAGGCCGATCGCCTCCAGGACATCTTTTTCCTCGAGATGATGGTCGCTGCCCAGGGTTCCGGCCACTTCAGTCGCCCGGTCCGATTCCAGCGCCTCGAAAAAATGCCGGTTCCTTTTCAGGAAATTAATTGCGGTGGTAATCATGATCTTCTTGATCCATCCTTCCAGCGATCCGCTTCCCCGGTATTGATCCAGACTGAAAAATACCCTGATGAAACCATCCTGGAGCATATCCTCGGCATCCTTCCGGTTCCGGGCATAACGGTAGCACAATCCCATCATTACGGCGCTGAACCTGTCGTAAAGGGCTTTCTGAGCTTCCGGTTTGCCCTTCAGACATGCTTTTACCAGCGCTTCATCATCCCATTTGGCCGGTGAATGCTTCAATGGCGTTTTAATTAGACAAGCTAAATACCTTAAACGCTGCTTTCCAGGCTAAAATTCCCGGGAACCTCCCGTCACCCTTATGCCTCACTAATATAATCGAAAAAAATAACATTGGGGCGGCCTGCAGGGCTGTCTATTCCGGAATAGGGCGGCAGGGGGATGGTAATCAGGCAGCAGGGAGGACGGGGGTCGCCTGGGGCTCAACGGGTGGAAGGAGTTGCCGGAGCGAGCTCTTTTTCAAGGCTGTCAGCCCAGGTGACAATAAGCCTGGTCTGGGCCGGCGAAAGGCGGGCATCGGTATGTTCCCACAGGTAGGATGCGATGGGCATTCCGTGATTCCTGACCTGATCTGAAATATGCTTGAACATCCGGGACAACCTGGCCCGGGGATAGCTTCCAAAGGTTGAAAAATTCAGGTGTTTTTTCCCTTCATTCACATGATAGGCCATCCACCATCCCACCGGTTCGATATTGTTATACCAGGGATAACGGGTATTATTGGAATGACAGTCATAACAGGCCAGATCCAGCAGGTGTTGTACGTCGCCCGGAGGGGGATAATGGTATCGCAGGTCGGCGGGAGAAGCCACCAGTTCCTGGTTCTTCGCGGGGCGGATCAGCTGGATCAGCAGGAGCAATACCAGGATTGCGATCCCCACCCTTCCGGATTTACTTATGGCCATGTAGCTGGATTGAGGTCAAACCAGGAGGTTGCCGGTCATTTCTTTTGGAATGGGCACTCCCATAAAATGAAGGATGGTGGGGGCAATATCGGCCAGCTTCCCGTTTTTGACCGGCCCCCTGAAATCTGTGCTGATGATGAAGAAGGGCACGGGGTTCATGGAATGGGCCGTATTGGGGGTCCCGTCCTTGTTGATCTCGTAGTCTGAATTTCCGTGGTCCGAAGTGAGGAAAACCCGGTAATCGCTTTTCAGGGCGGCTTCAACCACCTGCCCCACGCATTGATCCACGGTTTCCACGGCGCGGATCACGGCGTTCCAAACCCCGGTATGCCCCACCATGTCGGCATTGGCAAAATTGAGACAGATGAAGTCCGCAGACTTTTCCCGGATCTCGGGAAGGATGGCGGCCGTAACCTCAGGTGCGCTCATTTCCGGTTTCAGGTCGTAGGTGGCCACTTTGGGTGAAGGGATCATGATCCTGCGCTCCCCCCGAAATTCCGATTCCCTTCCTCCGGAAAAGAAAAAGGAAACATGCGGATATTTTTCGGTTTCGGCGATCCGGATCTGGGTTTTGGAATGCTCCTCCAGCACCTCCCCGAGGGTTTGGCTAAGATCCGCGTTATCAAAAAGGATCCCGATTCCCCTGAAGGTCTTGTCATACTCGGTCATGGTGACAAAATCCAGCCTGAGTTTGTGCATGCCGGCCTCCGGCATATCCTTCTGGGTCAGGACGGTGGTGATCTCCCTGCACCGGTCGGTCCGGAAATTGAAGCAGATGACCAGGTCCCCGTCCCGGATGGTGGCCAGCGGGGCTCCCTTTTCATCCGTGGCGATGATCGGCTTGATGAATTCATCGGTCACTCCCCGGTCATAGGAGTCCTGCATGGACTGGATGGGGTCCGCGGACTTTGCTCCCTTTCCTTCCACCATTCCTTCATAGGCCAGTCTAACCCTTTCCCACCGCTTGTCCCGGTCCATCGAATAATACCTCCCGGTGATCGTGGCGATCTTTCCCACTGCATGATCCAGATGATCCTGAAGCTGGCGGAGGAAGCGGATCCCGCTCTTCGGATCGGTATCCCTTCCGTCCGTAAAGGCATGGATGAAGACCTCGGTGAGCCCATGCTGTCTTGCAATAGTGGTAAGGGCTTTCAGGTGGTCGATATGGGAATGGACACCCCCGTCACTGACCAGGCCCAGAAAATGAAGGCGCTGCCGGGTGGAAGCGGCATGCTGCAGGGCTTCCACGAGGACTTTGTTTTTGGCCAGTTCCTTATTGCGGATGGCCAGGTTGATCCGGAGCAATTCCTGGTAAACAATCCTGCCTGCGCCGATGTTGAGGTGCCCCACCTCCGAATTGCCCATCTGCCCCTCCGGCAGTCCCACCTGCTCCCCGCAGGTGATCAGCTCACTGTGAGGGTATTTCTGGAAAGAAGAGACGAAAGGAGTTTTCGCGTGCCGGATGGCATCTGCCTCATATATTTTTCCCAATCCCCATCCGTCCATGATGACCAGGATGGCCCGTTTATTATCCATGGCGCTAAGTTACTGTATTGCCCCATTTGCCAATTTGCCCTATTTTGTTCCCGATATTGGAAAATACCGGCCGCAAGCGATGGCCGGATCGATCCCGCCAGATGATACGACCCCTGCTTCAGATGACCCTCCCAGTGCTGGTCGCCCTGCAATTTGCCGCAACCCCGGCCCGGGATCCGGTGACCGATATGGAGAAAGCCCTGGGCAACGGCAATATCCGAACCGTTACCAGCCTGATGGGAACCACCCTTTCCCTTTCCCTAACCGGGCAATCGGGAGCATACTCCCGGGGTGAGGTGGAAACCCTGCTGGCTGGATTTTTCAAAGCGCATCCACCCGTTTCTTTCACCCTTTTGCACCGGGGAGGGGGGGATTCCGAATATGGCATCGGCAACCTGGTCACCCGATCCGGAACTTTCAGGGTCACCTTCTTCCTGCGCCGCAACGGGCCCTCGCTCCAGCTGGAAGAGCTTAAAATCCAGGGATCCTGAGGTGATTTCTGGCGGGAG
>JANWKA010000091.1 GCA_025451655.1 Chitinophagaceae bacterium
GATCCGGTTCCATCCCCTGCTCCGGGCCAGTGCATTGGTACTTTCGGTAATTTTTCATCCCCTCTTCATTCCCCTTTACGCGACCCTGCTGATCATGTATTCCCATCCCATCCAGTTCGCGGATTTCGACGGAAAAGCCAGACTTGCAATCCTGGGTCCGGTGATTGAAAATACCGTCATCCTTCCCCTGGCGGTAGTGCTGTTGCTCAAGCCCCTGGGATTCATCCGTTCCCTGCGGCTGGATACCCAAAAGGACCGGATCATTCCCTGTGTGGCCTCCATGATCTTCTACTACTGGTTGTACCGGGTAGCCAGGTACCATTCGGCTTACCATGAAGCTTTCCCCACCCTGCTCTCCTCCTTCCTGCTGGGAATCTTCATTGCCGTAATCCTGACCTTTCTGGCGAATATCATCATGAAGATCAGCCTGCACGGAGTGGGCATGGGTAGCCTCGTCGGTATCCTGCTGCTCATGATTCCCGATCCCTATTCCAATTTGAGCATCCCGCTGGTGGCGGCTCTCCTGGCGACCGGCCTGGTATGCAGTTCCAGGCTGGTCCTGTCGGCACACCGGGGGCGGGAAATTTACGTTGGACTCGCGGTTGGGGTAATCTCGCAGTTCATCGCCTTATTTTTCCTCTGAAGATTTCCCCCTGCGCAGGTCTGCTGCGCACAGGTGCCTTTTCTTTGCTTTATTAATCCCTGGAAGCAGGCAAAATATACCCGGCGAAATACTATCATATTTAGCAAAATTAGTTTACTTTTACTAAATATATTGGCAATCCGGGAAGATTCAAAATCAAGGACCGCCGGCAAAAGGGGGAAAAGATTTTAGGGTAAACTGATATTTTAATGCCAAATTTAATCTTCTAAAAAAACAGTTATGGCAAGCGTAAATGGAGAAAAACTGAAGGCTTTGAAGCTCACCATGGACAAGATTGACAAGGATTTTGGAAAAGGGTCCGTGATGATGCTCGGCGAGAAACCGGAAGGTGCACTGGAAGTGATTTCCACGGGATCCCTGGGCCTGGACCTGGCCCTGGGCGTAGGTGGATTACCGAAGGGAAGGATCGTGGAAATCTATGGCCCGGAATCCTCCGGAAAGACAACGATCGCCATCCATGCCATAGCAGAAGCCCAGAAGAAGGGGGGCATTTGCGCGATCATCGACGCTGAGCACGCCTTTGATAATTCCTACGCCAGGAAACTCGGGGTGGACGTGGATAGCCTCCTGGTATCCCAGCCGGATTATGGAGAGCAGGCCCTGGAGATCGCCGACCGGCTGATCCTGTCCGGCGCCATCGACGTGGTGGTTATTGATTCGGTTGCAGCCCTGGTTCCCAAGGGAGAGCTGGAAGGGGAAATGGGGGACAGCAAGATGGGAATGCAGGCCCGGCTGATGTCCCAGGCCCTCCGTAAGCTGACCGCGACAATATCAAAGACCAACTGTTGCTGCATTTTCATCAACCAGCTCCGGGAAAAGATCGGGGTGATGTTCGGCAACCCGGAGACCACTACCGGGGGCAATGCCCTCAAGTTCTATTCCTCCATCCGGCTGGATATCCGCCGGATCAACCAGATCAAGGACGGTGATTTCGCGGTGGGCAACCGGGTCCGGGTGAAAGTCGTCAAGAACAAGGTGGCCCCGCCTTTCCGCCAGGCAGAATTCGACATCATCTTCGGGGAAGGGATTTCCAAGACCGGGGAGATCGTGGACATGGGCGTGGATTATGGTATTCTTCAAAAAAGCGGATCCTGGTTCAGTTATGACAATAACAAACTGGGACAGGGAAGGGATGCGGTCAAGCAACTCCTCGTGGACAATCCGGAACTTTCCCTTGAAGTGGAACAAAAAATCAGGACCAGGATGGCTGAACTGGTTTAATCCGATGATGCCCTCCGGTACGGTCCGCAGGAGCTCCCCTGGCTCCCGCCGTCCGGGCCTGTCCTTTGGACGGGGGATCAGACTCCGAACTGGGAAAGGTGGTGGTCGAGGTGTTTGTAAAGGCCCCTGCTCCATTCCGCCGGGCTGATCCTTCCGAAAAAGAAATGGGGATTGCGGGTCACCCCTTCCGGACCCGCCTCGGCAAATTCCACGATCAGCCTCGTGAGTTTTTCCTTTTCAACAGCAAAATCCCTCTTGTCTGTGACGCGAAGCCTCCTGTTCGCAGGGATGCCCCGCGGATAGGGCTTGTCGCCGAGGAAGATACTTTTGGCCGCCCCAGAAAATATCCTGCCCAGCACCATCCTGGGAATTACCCTTTTTCCAGAGGCCAGCTCCATGAACATGGCACAATGGGCCAGCATCTGCTCCACCTTCATTTTCCCGAACCGGGCCCTGGTTTCCGGGGTCAGCTTTTCCACCCTCTGGAGCAGGGCGGTGGTATCCCGGGTGCTGAACAAATCCTTCATCTGGGTCTTTTAAAGGAATGTACAAAATTTCGGCCAGCTAACCTGTCCGGATGGTCTGAAGGACCACCGGAAAGGATATTTTGCTAACTTGGCTACATCCCTAAATCCCAAATCCCTTCCCATGAAATTTTTTCTTTCCCTTTGCTGCCTGGTCCTGCTGTCCTTCGGGCCGGCAAACAGCCAGGACTTTATCCGCCTGGATCAGGGCTGGAAATTCCACCTGGGAGACAGTTCATCCTGGGCCGCACCGGGGTATGATGATCATTCCTGGAAAAGCATCCGGGTCCATCGCTCCTGGGAATCCCAGGGCTATCCGGATTATGACGGATACGCCTGGTACCGGGTCCATGTGACCATTCCTTCCTCGCTGAAGACTGCTTCCTTTCTGAAAGGGGGCCTGAGGATCGAACTGGGGGAGATCGATGACGGGGATGAAACCTTCCTCAATGGCACCCGGATCGGGATCAATGGGGGTTCCGTGGGTCCCATCACCAGCGGGCTCTATAACAAGGAGCGGATCTACCAGGTCAACCTGGAAGAACCGGCCATCCGATGGGATGCCGATAATGTAATCGCGGTCCGGGTCTATGACCGGGGCGGAGACGGGGGAATGTGGACCGGCAAATACCGGCTCAGCGTCATGGATCTTCCGGATTTTGTGGACCTGGATGATTCCGCACCTTTTTCTTTCCAGGGCTCCCGCAGGATCAGCAAGCAGCTGATCCTGCGGGACAAAAGCCCCGTCTACGGAATGGCCGGTATCCTCCAGGTGACCGTAACCGACCCCTCCGATAACAAAACGGTCTGGGAGCGGACCCTGCCTGTCTCGTTTACGGCATCCAGGCCGATGCATTACCTGTTCCTTCCGGCCCTTCCCTCGCAGCAGTCTTACGAGGTGACCTATACCTTCACGGAACAAAAATCCCGCAAATCCGTTTCGGCCCAGGAGGGGATTCCCTACATCCTCACTCCCAAGCCCTCCCCCAAACCCCGGATCAATGGCGCCAGGGTGACCGCCTCCCGTCCGGGACACCCGTTCCTGTTCCGGATCCCGGTCACGGGCAACCGGCCCGTCCGGTTCCAGGCGAAAGGGCTCCCGGAGGGCCTTTCCCTGGATTCCCGGACGGGGATCATTACCGGAAAGGTGGACCAGGCAGGATCCTATACGGTCCATGTCACGGCCTCCAACAGCCTGGGAAAAGCGACCCGGGACCTGACCATCCTCGTGGGCGACCAGATCGCCTACACCCCGGCGATGGGCTGGAACAGCTGGAATTGCTGGGGCCTCAGCGTAAGCGATGCCAAGGTCAGGGCCTCCGCCAATGCGATGGTCAGCAAGGGCCTGGTCAACCACGGGTGGACCTATATCAATATTGATGATGGCTGGGAAAAAGGAAGGGATTCCCAGGGGAATATCGTTGCGAATGACAAATTTCCAGACATGAGGGCTCTGAGCTCCTATATCCATTCCCTGGGGTTGAAAATGGGGATCTATTCCAGCCCGGGTCCCAAAACCTGCGGCGGATATACGGGAAGCTACCAGCACGAAGCCCGGGATGCCGCCACTTATGCCCGCTGGGGAATCGATTATCTCAAATACGACTGGTGTTCCTACAGCGAGATCGATCCCCATCCCGATCTGGCCGGCCTCCAGAAACCTTACCGGGTCATGCGGGCTGCCCTGGACGGGGTGGACCGGGATATCCTGTTCAGTTTATGCCAGTACGGGATGGGAGCCGTCTGGAAATGGGGGGCGGAGGTCGGTGGAAATTCCTGGAGGACGACCGGGGACATCAATGATTCCTGGTCCAGCCTGTCCACCATCGGGTTTCATCAGAATATCTGCGCTCCCTATGCCGGACCCGGTCACTGGAACGACCCGGACATGCTGGTGGTAGGAAGGGTGGGATGGGGGCCCAGCCTCCATAATTCCAGGCTGACCCCCGATGAACAATACACCCACATCAGCCTCTGGTGCCTCCTATCGGCACCCCTGCTGATCGGATGCGATATGAGCCAGCTGGATGATTTCACCCTGAACCTGCTCAGCAATGACGAGGTGCTCGCCCTGGACCAGGATGCCCTGGGCAGGGAGGCCAACCGGATCGACTCCTCCGGAGACATCCAGGTCTGGGCCAAACCGATGGCAGATGGCAGCATCGCGGCGGGCCTGTTCAACCTGGGCGATCAAATGGAAAAGGGAACCCTTCCCATCGGTCTTTTGCGCCTGGGAGACCTCGTTCAGGTCAGGGACCTGTGGAGACAAAAGGACCTTGGGAATTTCCGGGACGCTTTCTCCGCCATGATTCCTTCACACGGAGTGGTCCTGGTCCGGATCTGGCCGGCGAAATAAGGATTCAGCGGTTGGGGGGATTATAGCTCAGCTTCCCCGGGCTGGCGGAAGCCTGTACCAGTTTGTATAACATCCGGATCTGCCTGACCTGGGATTTACCCGGTTCCTGACCCTGACCCGTTTCCAAATCGCCGGAAACAGTGATGGCGGGGATGCCCTGGCGGGCGAAAACCAGGCCCGGGGATATCAGGCTGTCCTCTTCGGGGATTTTTACCGTTATTTTAGGATCGTTTGCTGCCACAAGCGCCGGTTGCCATCCCCGGGAGGTAGCCAGCCCGCTCACTTCCAGGACTCCCTGCCCAAAAGCGGGACGGTCGAGGTCCAGGTTGATCACCGCATCCGGCTTCAGGCTGCCCGTTTTTTGGGACCCAAACCAGGAAGCGCCTTCTATACCATTTCCCCTGCCACCGAATACAATGAACAGGTAGTTGGCCCCGGAGCTTTTTTCCTCCTGGGTCATCCTTCCCAGCTCCATCAGGGTTCCTATCGCCCCGGAATTGGATGGGCTTCCTTCCGGGTGATCGAAATGAGCACAGATCAGGATGGTGGCAGGAGCATGATGGTCAATGAACCCCACCACATCATATCCCTTTACGACTTTCCCGATCACCGAACTGTGAAGTTCCAGGTCAACTGAACCGGAATCGTTCCTGAAATATCTGGTGGCCACGGTTTTGGTCACATACACCACCGGAATACCCAGGGCGGGATGAAGATCTCTGGAATCAAACTGAAACGAGTGATCCCTGGTGGAAGCGGTATAGAAAACCACGGCGGAAGCCCCGTCAGCAGCTGCCTGGGCGGCTTTCTGGTAAATGGAATCTGAAAGCGCATTTCCCGTGCCGGACGGATCCCCGACCGGGATAATCCATACACTGCCCTGCTCCTGGACGCTGACCAGGGGAGTATCATGGAGGGAACCTGATGCGCTGTAGGGCAGTGGGAAAAATCCGGAGTCCGGGGAGACGGGATTGCCTGCAATGGTCAGGGCGCAGGAGGGCGCAGGCATTTTTCCCTCGTCTACCGAAAAAGATTCCAGGTATCCTCCGGGTGCCGGAGGAATCCCCGATTCTTTCATCAGTTCCGCAATATATCCGGCCTGGGTAAGCTGGCCGGGGGTTCCTGCAATCGTTCCCCCCGCACCGTTCACCCTGAGGCTGTCGGCCACCTCCTTCAAGGCCTCAGTGATCCTGCGGTCTGTTCTTCTCTGGGAACAGGCGATCAGGGGAAACAGGAAAAGGAACAGAAAAGGGAAACGCCTCATGGATCCGGGAATATGATATTTAACGCCGGCACACACAATTATTGCACCAATTTGGGGGGACCCTCCCGATTATATTCCTAATTTCGCCGGAAGGCCTGCATCAGGCCGGATCAGGCAAAAATCCCCGGATGAAATTTACGCCATTTTTTGACCGGCACGTGGCTTTGGGCGCCAAGATGACTGCTTTCGCTGGATACCAGATGCCTGTGTTCTATACGGGCATCAATGAAGAGCACCTTTCTGTCCGCCGAAATGCAGGTTTGTTTGATGTTTCCCATATGGGAGAGTTCATCCTGAAGGGCCCGGGATCCCTGGAACTCATCCAGTCCCTCACCAGCAATGACGCTTCCCGTCTGGAAAATGGCAGGGCCCAGTACAGTTGCCTCACCAACGATGCCGGGGGAATCGTTGACGACCTGCTGGTTTATTGCCTGGAACAAGGTAAAGCTTATATGCTGGTGGTCAATGCGGCCAATATCGAAAAAGACTGGAACTGGATCAGCTCCCGCAACCGGGCGGGAGCTGAACTCCATGATATCTCGGCAAAGACCTGCCTTCTGGCCATACAGGGGCCGATGGCGACCCGGATCCTGCAACCCCTGACCGGGACCGATCTTTCCTCCCTGAAATACTACACTTTTGTCAAGACCCGTTTTGCCGGGGTGGACAATGTCCTGATCAGCGCCACGGGATACACCGGTGCAGGTGGCGTGGAGATTTATTTCGAGGATGTGAAGGGAGAGGCCACCGGGATCTGGGATGCCATTATGGAAGCCGGGAAGGACCATGGCCTGGTGCCTTCTGGCCTCGGAGCCCGCGATACCCTCCGCCTTGAAATGGGATTTTGTCTTTATGGCAATGATATCGACGATCAAACCAGCCCCCTGGAAGCAGGCCTTGGATGGATCACCCGGTTCAACAAGGAGTTCACGGGAAAGTCGGTCCTGGAAAAGCAAAAAGCCGAGGGGGTGCATAGAAGGCTCGTTGGTTTTGTCCTGCAGGAAAAAGGCATCCCCCGCCACGGATACCCCATCCTGGACCAGGATGGAACGGGCACCGGGGTGGTCACTTCAGGCACCTGGTCACCCAGCCTGCAGCAAGCGATCGGTATGGGATATGTTGAAACAGGACAGGCTGCCCCGGGAACCTCCATATTCATCGGGATCCGGGATAAGCAGGTCAGGGCAACCCTGGTGAAGATCCCCTTTATTTCCTGAGGGGCCGGATCGCCGGGAACGGATAGCAGGGTAGCGGGCTCAAAGCCGGGTCCCCAAACGCTTGATAATGCCGCAGATCCATCTCACGACCCTGATCCATGCCCCAGCAGAAAGGGTGTATGATCTCAGCCGGAGCGTCCGGGTACACCAGGACTCCATGGCCGCGTTTGGTGAAAAGGCAGTGGGGGGAAAGGTATTCGGCCTGATGGATCTGGGAGATACCGTAACCTGGAAGGCCAGGCACCTCAGGAAGGTCAGGGTCCTTACCGTAAAAATTACTTCCGCCCACCGCCCCTTTTATTTCCGGGACGAGATGATCCGGGGGGATTTCAGGCAAATGCGCCATGAACATTATTTCAAGGGGATCGATAACGGCACCATCATGATCGACATATTCCAGTTCGACACTCCTTATGGGAGGTTCGGCGAAATCCTGAATAATTTTTACCTTACCACCTATCTGAAAAACATCCTCACCGGAAGGAACCTGCTGATCAAAAGTTACGCTGAAGGTAACCGCTGGAGGGTGATCCTGGGTTAGGCAACGAGGGAGATGAACATGAGCACCAAACCGAAACTGGAAGTCTGCCTGTCCCCCGCCCTGCTGGCCCTCTATGATCTGACCGGGGCCACGGTGGTGATCGTGGATGTGCTCCGGGCGACTTCAACCATCTGCACCGCCTTATATAACGGAGCGGCCCGCGTCATTCCGGTCGACACCGTGGAGGGTTGCATTGAGCTGGGAAACAGGCTCCAAGCCATCACTGCCGGCGAAAGGGATGGAAAGGTAGTGCCCGGGTTGCAGCGGGGCAACTCCCCATATGAATATTCCCGGGACCGGATCGAGGGAAAAAGCCTGGTATTGACCACCACCAACGGAACCCGGATGCTCCATATGGCGAGAGCGGCGGGAGAGATCATCACCGGCTCTTTTCCGAATCTCACTTCAGTCTGCGACCATCTGGTGGAAGCCGGCCGACCCGTGGTAATTGGATGCGCTGCCTGGAAGAACCGCGTCAACATGGAAGACACCCTGTTCGCGGGAGCCCTGATCCACCGGGTCAGGGCCCATTTCGAAATTGCCTGCGATTCTGCAATCATCGCAGAATCGCTTTATCTCCAGGCACGTCAGAACATCTTCAATTTCCTGCGCAACGCTTCCCATTTTAAAAGGCTATCTGCCTACGGGCTGGAAAAGGACATCGTATACTGCCTCACCCAGGATATCGCCGGAGTGCTCCCCATTTACCGGGATGGTGAGCTGGTCCGGGCCTGAAAGCCCGGACCGCTTTTCCTGAAGCCTTTCAGGTAAACCAGGAGACCAGGTCCCCCGGAGTCAGTGAAGATTTTTCATTGCGGTCCAGGTCCCGCCTGATCTTTCCCCCTTCCATCATGACCAGTCTTGTCCCGTAGGTTCCTGCATAACGCAGGTCATGAGTGACCAGTATTGCTGTCAGGCCGAGTTCGGTGATCAGGGAAGAGGCCATATGGATCAGCAAATCGGAGGATTTGGGATCGAGGGCCGCGGTGGGTTCATCCATGAGGAGGATCCGGGAACGATCCATGACGGCCATGAGCAGGGTGAGTGCCTGCCGTTGTCCACCGGAAAGCTTTCCCACCAGGGAATCGGTCTTTTCCTCGAGCCCCATGTGAAGGACCGAAAGTCTTTCTTTCACCCGCTGGCGGAACCTTCGGTCCACCGCGGTCCGGAAGGATTTGGGCCGGGTGCGCAGGGAGGCCAGGCGGAAATTATCCAGGATGGAAAGGTCAGGGGCCGTTCCAGCCAGGGGGTCCTGAAAAATCCTTGCGATCCAAAGGCTTCGCTGGTAATCCCTTAGCCCTGTGACATCCATTCCATCGATCCTCACCCGGCCCCGGTCCGGGGTCTGGGTTCCTGAGATGAGGTTCAACAGGGTGGTTTTTCCTGATCCGTTGAACCCGATGAGCACCAGGAACTCTCCATCCTTCACCGTAAGATCGAGCCCCTCGATGGCCCGGACCTCGGCGGGAGTTCCCCTGTTGAAATGCTTATCGATATGTTCCAGCTCCAGCATCAGCGCATCCTGAGTTTGATCCCCGGCAACCCCACCACCCCGAGCACAATGACCGCGGTGACCAGCTTGAGCCAGTTGGGATTAATTCCCAGGGTCAGTGCGGCTCCAATGATCACCCGGAACAGCACGCATCCCAGGATGACCGCTGCCAGGTGGAATCCGGTGGCAATCAGCTTCGTAAATGAAAGGATAGCCTCTCCCATCATCACCGCGCCCAGCCCGAAGATTACGATGCCGATCCCCATGTTGATGTCGGTGAATCCCTGGTACTGGCAGACCAAAAATCCGCTCGTTGCGGTAAGGGCATTGGCGAGTCCGAGCCCGATCACCTTCATCCGGTTGGTGTTGACTCCGTTTGCCCTCACCATTTGTTCGCTGTTCCCGGTGGCGCGCATGGCCAGTCCGAAATCCGTTTTGAGGATCCATCCGATCAGGACGCAGAGGGCAATCGTGAACAGGAGCATGGCCCCCATCCAGCGGGAAGATTCCGTGCCGGGAAAGGGGAGGATCCCGGATACCGTCGGGGTGTTCAGCAGGGGAATGTTGGATCTTCCCATTACGGCCAGGTTGACCGAATAGAGCGCCGTCATGACCAGGATTCCGGCCAGCAGGGGATCGATTTTCATCCGGGTATGGATCAGACCGGTAGCCATTCCCGATAGCCCTCCGCAGACCAGGACTACCAGCAGCACTACGGGAATGCTGTGGCCGGAGGATAGCAGGGATGCACTGATCGCTGCACCGAGCGTATAGCTGCCGTCGGTGGTGATATCGGGAATATTGAATATCCGGAGGGAAATATAGATTCCAAGGCCCATCCCGCAATAAGCCAGCCCCAGGATGACAGCTGAAAGATAAAAGTTCATGGGGTCCGTTTTTCCTGGTCCACGGGAGTGAAGCCGGAACCAAAATGGATCCCGTAAAGGGCTGCTTCGCGCGGATTGTATACTTTTCTGCGCAAGGAGACCTCCACCGGATGGATGCCCGAGAGATTACCCTGCCTCAGGAAGCGGACCGCCTCCTGGCCGGCCTGGAAGCCCCAGCTGTACATATCCGCCCCATAGGCTGCGATGGCCCCCCGGCTGACCAGGCCGGCCTCGGATGTGAATACCGGGACATGGGACAGGCTGCAGCTGTGGGCGATCGTTTCGAAGGAAGCAAAAATGGTATTGTCCGGCATGGCGAAAAATGCGTCGATATGACGGGAGAGCAGGGCATTCACCACCAGCTGGGTCTCGGCGGAATTATCCACAGGCAGGGCGACCAGGTTCAGACCAAGGGCCTTGCATTCTTCCCGGATTTCCTGGAGCGCCTGCCGGGACTGGGGCTCAGCCTGGTTGAATACGGTTCCGATGGTGCGAACCGATGGCATCAGGTCCTTAATGAGCCGGACCGAGGTGTCGATATAGGAAAGGGTCTCATAGACTCCGAAGAGGTTGGCTGGAGGCCGGCCGTTGGGGTCGGTGAGCCCCGCAAGCCCCGGGGCTGGGGCCACCATCATGCAGACCGGAATGGTCCTGGTTTGCTGCACCGCCGTGATGGTAGTGATGGTCGCGTTAGCGGCGATCAGGTCCACCTTTTGGGAAATGAAGAATTGCATGGCCTGGGTCAGCACGGGAATATCCCCCTCCGCGTTACGGTAGATCACCCGGATAGTTCCTTTGGTGACGCTGTACCCGCTGTCGGAGAGGGCGTCGAAAAAGCCGTCCTTCGCCCGGGCTATGGTAGCGTCCTGGAATGCGTCCGCGAAACCGATCACCGGTACCTTTCCGGAAGGGCCCTGGCAGCCGGTGATCAGGGCCAGCACCCAGATCCATCGCAATGATTTCATTGCTGTAATTTAGGTATCCTGCTGGACTCCCGGAACTTCAATTAAGAGTTTTTTAACAAGTGTGGACATCTTAACCTGCGGGATAAGGAAATTTTTGGCTTAGTTTTGCAAATTGGCCCGGCCACACCGGAGGGCCATTCCCAAATGTCCCTTCCGCATCTGCTCAAATATGTGTACAACAACGGTACCGAGGAGGTGATCCGCCGGGGCAAACGCATTTTCGCAACGGGGGGAGTGGATCTGCTCCATTCCGATCCGGTCATGAAGACGGCCACATTCCGGGTGAAAAGCGATACCCATTTCAATTATTACCGCGTCACCATTTCCAAATACCATGAGCCGGACAGCCTTTCAGTCCGCTGCCAGTGCCCCTACAACCTGGGAGATATCTGCCGCCATGAAGCCGCAGCCCTGTTCAGGCTCCAGGAAATGCTGGACAAAAATGATTTCAACGAAGGGGAGATCCATTATGACCAGCGCCATACGGTGGTCAAGATGAAGTCCATTGACCTGAAATCTATCCGCCTCCTCACCTCCCGGGAAATCTTCAACGCCGCTGATGGAATTCTAAGGTTTCACCAGGCCAGGATCATTTCGGCGGCCGATGAGCGGGTGGAAGCCGATCTGGATCTGGACGGACAGCGGCGCCACCTCATCATCAGCAGGAATGAAGAACGCCATTTCGATACTTTCTGCGATTGCGACGAGGCGGATCATCCACTCTGTACCCATAAGACGGCCCTGCTGCTCCAGCTTCTGAACGCCCATGGCCCTTATTATTTTGATACCCTGAAGAACTGGGACCGTGAAAAAAACCTGCTGCTGGCCTCCTATGGTTATTCCATCGGGGATGACCTTTCCGGGAAGTTCCAGTTTACCTATACCAATGGCAAACCTTTCCTCCGGGTTCTTGACCCTGCCATCCGCAAGGTGCAGCAGCCGGTGGTGCTGAGCCCTGTGGAAGCCCCCGAGCCGGAACCCCTGAGGCGCCTTTCCCTGGTAATCCATTTCGGAAAAAAAGGATATCCCTTTTTCACCACGGATATCTATTCAGGAGAAATGAACGAGGAAGAAACCGGGTTTGTTTCCCAGGCTTCCAGGCTGGATCTTTCCAAGTTCATCGATTATTATGCCTACCGGCAAACGGACCGGGAGCTGATCCCGGCCGTACGCAAGCTGATGGAATCAGAGCTGCACAAATACCTGAGCAAAAATTCACCTTTTTCGGGGATATGGGAAAGTATCAGGGAGGACCAGGACAGCGGTCTTCCCACCGAAACCCGGTTGCTCATGCTGGAATACCTTCATCCGAAACTGGTCAAACTTTTTTCGGGCCAGGGATTTCCGGTATTCATTCTTCCCGCACACCGGCCCATGCGAACTTCCGATCTCTGCCCGGTCAGCGTTGCGCAGGACCTTTTGAAACCCTTTTTCTCGGCAACCCTGGGGGAAGGTCATGTTCTCGTCCGTTGCCAGGTCCGTATCGCGGAGGAGGAAATCCCCGCCGGGGACAATGGCTGCCCGAGCCCCCTGCTGTTCCTGTATGAGGACCAGCTTCATCTTGTTTCCTCCCCGCAGGACGCCCTTTATATCGAACCGTTCCTGGCCGGGCCCCGGAAAATACCCATGGAGTCCTGGGAACAGTACCTGCGCGAAGAGCTGCTTCCGATGAGTTCTCGTTATTCCGTGCAATTTGACAGGGAACTGCTCAGCGAAGCGGACGATCTGAGCCCGGCCCCCCTGATCTACGTGAAGGAGCTCGGGGAGTCCTTCCTGATCATGCCGGCTTTCTCCTACCTGGGCCAGGAAGTACCCTGGGATGATGCAGACCGGATCACGTTGCAGCAGGGCAGTAAGGTGCTCGTCATCCACCGCAACAAGGCCGAGGAAGAATCATTCATCCGGACCATCCGGGAGCTCCATCCCAGCTTCCAACAGGTAACCAACCACAACTATTTCTATCTCCGGGCCAAGGAAGCGATGAAGGGCAACTGGTTCTTCCATTTCTTCGACATTCTCAAGGAGAAGGACGTGAAGGTGATGGGCTTCGAGAACCTCAGGAACTTTCGTTTCAGCAACCGGAGACCCGAGACCCAGCTCCAGATCAGCTCAGGCATCGACTGGTTCGATGCCCGGATCGAGGTCACTTACGGGGATGAAAAGGTCAGCATCCGGGAGATCAAGCAGGCACTTGCCAACCGCCAGAATTATGTTCAGCTTTCCGACGGCACCCTCGGCCTGCTACCCGAGGAATGGCTCCGGAAATATTCTCTGCTCTTCAAGATTGGCGAAGAAAAGGACAGTGGACTCAAGCTCTCCAAATACAATTTCGGTGTGATCGACGAGTTGTATGAGTTCATCGACGACCAGGCAATCGTCGCCGAACTGGAGGACAAGCGACGCAAGCTGATGCAGTTCGAAGGCATGGTCCCCGTTCCGGTTCCGGCCAATATAACCGCCGTGCTTCGTCCATACCAGGAGAGCGGCCTGCACTGGCTCAATTACCTGGACCAGATCCGCTGGGGCGGTATCCTTGCTGACGACATGGGTCTCGGGAAGACTGTTCAGACCCTCGCTTTTCTACAATTGTTCAAGAACCGGACCGGCAAATGCCTGGCGGTTGTGGTCTGCCCTACCACCCTCATCTACAACTGGGAAAACGAAATTCTGAAGTTCAGCCCCGAGTTGAACTATCATATTCACCACGGATCGGCCCGGCTGCGCAACCCGACCCAGCTGATGGAGCATGACGTGATCATCACCACCTACGGAACCCTGCGCAGCGACGTGCAGATGCTCATGGAGCTTCAGTTCGATTATGTGATCCTGGACGAATCCCAGGCCATCAAAAACCCCCATTCCAAGGTGGCCAAGGCAGCCCAGTTGCTCCATACCCGCAACCGGCTCTGCCTGAGCGGGACCCCCATGCAGAACAACACCTTCGATATTTATGCCCAGATGAACTTCCTCAACCCGGGGATGCTGGGCACCATTGACTTTTTCCGCAACGAGTTCGCGATCCCCATCGACAAGCTGGAGGACCGGGAACGCAAGGAGCACCTGCGCAAGCTGATCTATCCTTTCATCCTGCGCAGGACCAAGGAACAGGTGGCCAGGGACCTGCCAGACAAGACCGAAATCGTGCTTTATTGTGAAATGGAGCAGGAGCAAAAGGATATCTACGAGATTTTCCGGAGCTCCTACCGTTCCAGGATACTCGGGGTGATCGACGAGCAGGGGGTCTCCAGGTCCCAGCTGACCATACTCCAGGGCCTCATGAAGCTCAGACAGATCTGCGATTCCCCGGCGATCCTCAACGAGGAGGAAAAATATCCCAACCATTCGATCAAGCTGGAGGAGCTGGTCCGGGAGATCACGGAAAATATCGGGGACCATAAGGTCCTGGTCTTCTCCCAGTTCCTGGGCATGCTGGCCCTGATCCGGGAAAGGCTTGAAAACCTGGATGTCCCATACGCCTATTTCGACGGGTCCACCTCTGTATCCGACCGGGAAAAATCCATAGACCAGTTCCAAACTGATGAATCCTGCAGGGCTTTCCTGATTTCCCTGAAGGCCGGCGGCGTCGGGCTGAACCTGACCGCCGCCGATTATGTATACATCGTCGATCCCTGGTGGAACCCCGCAGTGGAACAACAGGCTATCGACAGGACCCACCGGATCGGTCAAACCAAAAACATTTTCGCCTACCGGATGATCTGCAAAGACACCGTTGAAGAAAAAATCCTCCAGTTACAGGAAAAGAAAAAATCCCTGGTCCGGGAGATTATATCCGATGAGGCCGGGTTCGTCAAATCCCTTTCCAGGGAGGATGTCTTGTACCTGTTCAGCTAGGCTATACCCTCCAAACCTGCAATTCATTGAAGATCAAATAAAATTTTATTTAAATCGAAAATTATTATGTTATTTGGCGGTTTAAACCGTAAAAAAATATATAATTTAGCGGTTTAAACCGAAAATAATGATCAGGCGCCTGTTGGAATCCTCAATCCGGGACGATTTATTCAAAGGAAAAGCCATTCTGCTTTTCGGCCCCCGTCAGACAGGGAAATCCACCCTGATTGAATGGTTGTTGAAGGAAACCGGAAAACCCTGGGTTTATCTCAATGGGGATGAAGCCACAACCCGGGAAGCATTGATGAATCCCACATCAGCCGGGTTGAGAACCATCATTGGGGACCATCGCCTGGTATTTATTGGGGAAGCACAAAGAATACCCGAGGCTGGACTGACCATCAAACTCTTCACGGACCAAATCCGGGATGTCCAGGTGATTGCAACAGGCTCTTCTGCCTTTGAATTATCGAATAAGGTGAATGAACCCTTAACAGGGCGCAAATTCGAGCACTTTCTTTTTCCCCTGAGTTTTAAGGAAATGGTTCAACACCATGGCCTTCTTATTGAAAAGGGGGTTTTGGAAACCCGTATGGTTTATGGATATTACCCCGAAATTGTCACAAACCCAGGTAAAGAAAAACGATTGTTGAAATTAATCGCTGATAGCTACCTGTATAAGGATCTTTTGATGCTGGAACAAATCAAAAAACCTCTCCTTTTGGAAAAATTGCTGAAGGCACTCGCCCTTCAGGTGGGTCATGAGATCAGTTTTAACGCATTGGCGCAAATGGTCGGAGCAGATAAGGAAACGGTTGAAAAATATATCGATCTGCTCTCAAAAGCATACGTGTTATTTTCTTTGCCAGCACTAAGCAGAAATATCCGAAATGAGATCAGGAAAGGTAAAAAAATCTATTTTTTCGATTGCGGGATAAGGAATGCCATCATCAATAATTTCAACCCACTTTCCTCCAGAACAGATGTGGGGTCCCTATGGGAAAATTTTTTCATCTCAGAACGAATGAAATTCCTGAGGTACCAGGGCATAGATGCAGGGCATTATTTTTGGCGGACCACCCAGCAACAGGAAATCGATCTGGTGGAAGAATTAAACGGCAAATTCACTGCCTTTGAATGCAAATGGAATCCCAAAGCCAAAATCCATATTCCGCGAACATTTACAGAAAACTATCCCGATTCAAAAACTCATTCAGCCACTCCGGCACAGATAGAAAATTTCCTCTGCTGAAAATTGCATTGCCTTAATTTGAATTGAATTCGCCATTTATACTCAACCATCCTTCCTCTTAATAAAAAAACAATTCAGCCCTCAAAATTCTTTTAGCCGAAATCACGATCCATAACTATTTGGATAACAATTTTCTTCAATCTCAAAAACCCTGAAGCCTAAATGGGGGTTTATCATTTTACCAAAATAATAAACCTGAATTTGATTAAATTTAGAAGGTCAACTTTTTGAATTCTACCGCCTACCATGGCCGAAGGGAAAATACCAGGCAGGAAAGATTTTTAAACGCTTCCTAATCACAAGAAAATCATGAGTAGAAAATATAAATCTTCCTGACCCCCTAAAGGGAATTCTTTTGTACCTTTTTTGCCATTTGATTTCCCGGAATCGGTTGAGGGCGAAGAAGAGAAAATTTTTTTCAAATCAACACCTAATTCAGAATGCCCAAATCGATCACCATGTTCAACAAGTCAATTTTCATTTGTTTTCGACCCAGGGCGTATTCCAGCTCCTGAATCCGTTTTTGCAGTTCCCTGGTCATATAGGTGTCGAAGGGAACCTTTAACTTTTGTATGCATAGTTGACCGTTTTTAACCTGATTTTCGATCAACGTATTTCAGCCGCGTACATAATAAATGAAAATGGCAGAATTGAAACCAAAAAGCTAATAATTTTTCATTGATTTCAATTTACAAATTGGATAAATTTGTTTTATGTATTACTAGTTATGAAATCTTGACAAAAATTAATGATCAACCAATGAAAATCCTTAACCAGTATTTTTTGAGCCATTTATTTTTTTCCATGATTCTCGTACCCTTTTCCTGCGTAAATTCCATGGGTCAGGTAGGAAAATGGAAACTAAATTTTACTTTCTTAGGATCTGCAACTCATTTCGCCGGAAACGATCCGCAATCCAATACCACCCTTTGGCCCCCGTATCATGTTAATGAAAATGTTCCTTTTAATCATTATCATGTAATCAACAATGACGGCAGAATTCTCCGAATTGGCTTCTCGGGAGGAGGGGAAATAACCAGGCAGTTGTCCAGGAAATGGGATTTCCAGATGGGTGTGCTTTTTGCCTCGAAGGGCGGGGCAATCAGAACTGCCGACCAGGCCCCTGCTCAAGTTGTCCCCGTAGACTTGGAATATGAAAGTGCTAATGCCATAGACGGCAATGGGAAAACAATCTTTTACCTTTATTACCTCCAATTACCCCTCACCCTGAATTGGTTCCCCGCCAAAACGAAAAAATACTTTATTTCCACAGGATTATATTTTGGTAAGCTTTTAGAAGCTCAGGAAGAAGGATCATTTAAAGGAAGGTACATTCATTACAATTATGCCGGACGAGTAGGTTCTCCGGATTCATTGAAATTCACCTATAAAACCTCTACTCCCTATACTCAAACCGACTTTGGCTTCTGTCTGGGAGGAGGATACCAATTACCGGCGATATTGCACAATAAAAACATTTGGGTCATCGCGGAATATGAAAGGGGATTGATAAATATCAGCCGGCTAAAGGAGATTTATGGACATGATCCCTTTAACAATGCCCGTTTTCATAACGAATCCTGGTCCCTTGGCTTATCCCGGGAATTTGATTTATAATAATTGATTCGTTCAGTGGAGAACTTGCCTCATAAATCGCCAAATATTTTAAGGACATGGAGAAAAAATAGTTGGAGGGAAAACTCATGTCAGCCTCCTGATCTTTCCAGACCTGGAAAGGGGGCAGATGGATTCTTCCTGGTGATTCCTTCTGAATTCATCCTGAGTCCCTTAAAGGACCCCATTTTCAAGATTTCCTGGCCATTTTCCAAAAAATAGTATAAAGGACCAAGCCCTCTCAGCCCCAGGAACAGGCAAATCCAGGGGGATCAGGAAAAGGATTCCATTCGGATCAGTCATTTTCTTCCCTGGCTTCGCAACTTTTAATGCCCCCGGTCCGAATATATCTCTAAATCAGGCATTATGAAACCAAGGTATTTTTTGTTCGCGCTCGCATTTGTGGTCGCTGCGCTCGGATCCTGCTCCAAAGGATCTCCCAACTACTCCGGAAACCCCCCCGGGGGAAATAATGGGGGAAATAATAATGGTAATAACGGCTCCTCCGTGAACATCGCGGGATTTGCCTTCAGTTCGAACTCCCTCACGGTATCCTCAGGGACTTCCGTGACCTGGAAGAACATGGATAACGTGAACCACACTGTAACTGCAGATGATGGCAGTTTCGACAGCGGGGATATCGTTCCCGGGGCGACCTTTTCTCATACCTTCAGCTCTGTTGGGACCTTCTCTTACCATTGCAAGCACCATACCTATATGACCGGGAAGGTTACGGTCCATTAAAGGATCGGAATCATTTCAGGGGAGCGATGGCGGATTCCAGCTTTTCGAACATCGAGCCGATCTCCTGCGTTTTACAGGTCCCCACGGACAGCCTGTACCAGGGGGATTTTTCGGATGCTCCGAACGCGAAGAAGGGGACTACCGCCAGCCTGGCTTCCCTGAGGATATAGGAGGTCACCGCTGCCTGGTTTTCAAGGATCGCGCCGGAGGGAAGTTTTTTGCCTGAAAGGTCCATTTTTATGGCCAGGTAGATCGCCGCCTGGGGCTCCACGCAATCCACCGGATATCCAAGGTTCCTGAGATGGACAAAGCCCTTATGGATTCCGTGCAGACGCTCCAGGATTCCCTTTTTAAAATGCTCCAGGTATTGGTCGATTACTCCGGTCTGTTGCAGAAACGTTGCGGTGGCCTGTTGTTCCGCCATGGGACTCCAGGCGCCGATATGGGAAAGGATTGCTTTCATCCTGGAGATCACTTCCCCGGGGCCCATGGCCCATCCCACCCGAACTCCCGTTGAAGCAAATGTCTTGCTCATCCCGTCGACGAAAACCGTGCAATCCCTCAGCTCCGGCCGCAGGGATACCGGGTTGTAATGAACCGTATTTCCGAAGGTGAGCATCCAGTAGATCTGGTCATACAGGATGAACAGTTTCTTGTCCCCTGCCCCCCTGGAACGGTTCTCCTCGACGACCAGGTCGCAGATTTCTACCAGTTGCTGCCTGGAGAATGCCGTTCCGGTCGGGTTCTGGGGAGAGCAAAGGGCGAGCAGGGAAGCTCCTTTCAGCAGGGGCCTGATCTCGTCCGCCGTGGGCATGAAATTGTTTGGGGCAGTGGTTTCAATTTTCCCATGGGAACCCTGCACGAAATGGGTGTAATGGTTGTTGTTCCAGGAAGGCACCGCATAGATTACCCGCTCCCCCGGATCCACCAGGGTCCGGTAGATCGCATAAATCAGGGGCCTTCCCCCGCAGGAAATCAGGATCTCCTCCTCCGGATCGAAAGACAGCCCCTCCCTTTTTTCGAGGAATGTGGCTACGGATTTCCTCAGGGCCGCAATGCCGTTGGCAGGGGGATAGCTGGTATGCCTTTCCCGGTATGCCCTTACGATTTCGTTTTCGTAAGCCTCAGGGATCGGAAAGATCTGCGGGTCAAAATCCCCGATGGTGAAATTGTAGATTCTCTCCCCTTTCCGGATCAGGTCATTGATTTCACCTCCCAGCCGGATGATCTCCGAACCGATCAGGGTTTCAGCAAGCCGGGATAGCCGCATGTCAGCCTCTTTTTAAGTTGGAACGACCCGCCAAATGTACGTTTCCCCTTTCAAAACGGGATTCGGTGAAATTCCCTGTGAACCCTTATCCTGGCTTAAATCCAGCCCAAAAAGCTCTCTTTGTCAGAAACCAATAATTTCTATCTTTGTCCGAAGGCCATTCGCTTTATAAATTCCCCGGAACATGAAATTCATTGTGTCGTCCTCCAGCCTGCTCAAACAGCTGCAGCAGATCAGCGGAGTGATCAATTCCAATACGGTATTGCCCATCCTGGAGGACTTCCTGTTCATCCTCGGAAAAAACGAATTGACCGCAATTGCCACCGACCTGGAAACGGTGGTCAAGGTTTCCATCGATGTGGAATCCAGGGAAACGGGGAAGATCTGCATCCCTGCCCGAATCCTGCTGGACTCCCTGAAAAATATCGCCGACCAGCCCCTCACTTTCGATATCAACATGGATTCCTTTGCCGTGGATATCACTTCCGACAACGGAAAATACAAGATCACGGGGGAGAACCCGGAAAATTTTCCGAAGGAGCCGTCCGCAGATCAGACCACTTCCTTCACCCTCCCCTCCTCGGCCCTGGTTACCGGGGTGTCCAAGACCCTTTTTGCCGCCAGCACCGATGACCTCCGTCCCGCCATGACGGGGATTTATTTCGAGCTGGATACCACCGGGATTGTGTTTGTTTCCACCGATTCGCACCGGCTCGTTAAATATTCCCGTAAAGATGCCTCCTGTCCCAGGCCAGAAAGCTTTATCGTTCCCCGCAAGCCCCTGAACCTGCTTAAGGCCACCCTTCCCATGGATGATTCCCAGGTGAAGGTTTCCTACAGCACCAACTATTTTTTCGTGGAACATGGCAGGACACACCTGATTTGCAGGCTCATCGATGCCCGGTTTCCGGATTACAAGGTGGTCATGCCCACCTCAAACCCGTATCGCCTTACCGTGGACCGGGCCGATTTCCAGGGCGCCCTGAGAAGGGTGGGGGTATTTGCCAACAAGAGCACCAACCAGGTGGCCATCAGCATCGCCGGGAGCGAGATGCAGCTGTCCGCCCAGGATGTGGACTTTTCCTTTGAGGGGAAAGAACGGATGAAATGCCAGTATACCGGAGAGGACATGGTCATCGCCTTCAATGCGAGGTTTCTTCTGGAATTGCTGGGAGCGGCCGACGGGGAACTCGTCGAGATGGATCTTTCCATGCCGACCAAAGCGGCCCTGGTCAGGCCGGTTGAAAAATCCGAAGCAGAGGATCTGACTATGCTGATCATGCCCCTGATGCTCAACGCCTGATTGGGGAAGGATTACCGGGATGCCTGTAGATGTCCGTCCGGCACAAAATCCAGCACAATGGAATTCATACAGTACCGCAGGCCGGTGGGCTTGGGTCCGTCATTGAAAACATGTCCCAGGTGCGCGCCGCACCGGCCGCATTCCACTTCCGTCCGGTCCATCCCGAAAGAATGGTCCGGTTTGTAGATCAAGCTGTTTTTGCGCACGGGTTCAAAAAAACTGGGCCACCCGCAGGTGCTCGCGAACTTTGCATCAGATCTGAAAAGCTCATTCCCGCAAACGGCGCAATAATAGGTCCCGATCCCGGTATAATTCCAGTATTTACCAGTGAAAGCGGTTTCGGTTCCCTTTTCAAAAGCAACATGATAGACATCCGGGGGAAGGATCTTTTTCCATTCCGCAGGGGGGACTTGAAGCTTCGTGGTGTCGGTCCGGGAATAATAGGGGTTCTTCTGGTGTTCCATGGTTTTGTTTTGAGAGTCGGCGCATTGCTGGAATACCACCGGAATGATCAAAAAAAGCAGGTTGAGCAATCGCATAAATTGTATCTGGTTGGTCAGGTGAATTTACGGTAAAATTGCCCGGCGGGATTTGCATCCCTGCGCGCTGGAGCAGTTTTAACATTTCAGTCGCATTCCTGGTTGGCGGGAAATCCAATCCTGCCTCTCCTCATATTTGAATTTTTTCAATCCGGAAAAGATTTGAACCTGATTCCCTATTTTTGTTCCCTTTCCTTACATTTTAACGTCCGCCATGTTCAATCTCATCCTTTTTGGCCCTCCCGGCAGCGGAAAAGGTACGCAAAGCCAAAGGATCATTGAAAAATACGGACTCATCCATCTCAGTACGGGGGACCTGCTCAGGACGGAGATCAGCCTCCAGACCTCCCTGGGGATTATGGCGCGGAATTTCATGGACCAGGGCCTCCTGGTTCCGGATGAAGTGGTCATCGCGATGATCGCCTCCCGGATCGATGAAAATCCCCGTGCCCTCGGGTTCATCTTCGACGGTTTTCCCAGGACCTGTGCCCAGGCGATTGCCCTGGATGACCTGCTGAACCGCAAGCATGGGGAGATCTCGCTGGTTCTTTCCCTGGTCGTCCCGGAACCGGAGCTGATCCGGAGACTGCTCCACCGGGGAGCCACCTCAATGCGCGCGGACGATGCCAGCGAAAACCTGGTCCGGGCCCGGATCCTGGAATACCATGACAAGACGGCCCCGGTTGCGGATCATTATGCCCGCCTCGGGAAGTTCCGGACCATCAGGGGGGATGGATCAGTCGAGGAGACCTTCCTGCTCCTTTGCACCGAGATCGATTCCCTCCTTTAACCTGTTTTTTCTTCTCCTTCAAATGGACGACTTTCGCCGTTGCTTCAGGCGCCGATGAGCAATTTCGTGGATCATATCAGGATCTTCTGCAGGTCCGGGAAAGGAGGGGCGGGAAGCAAACATTTCCTGCGGACGAAGTTCAATGCCCACGCGGGTCCGGACGGCGGCGACGGGGGGCGGGGTGGCCATGTGATCCTGAAAGGAAATGCCCAGCTCTGGACCTTGCTGCACCTGCGTTATTTCAAGACGGTCCTGGCCCGGGACGGGGAAAACGGAAGCAAAAACAATTGCAGCGGAAAGGATGGTAAGGATGTGATCATCGAGGTCCCCACGGGCACCATGGCCCTGGATGAAACCACCGGGCTCATCGAGGCTGAGATCCTGAAGGATGGGGAGGAATGCATCTGGATCCGGGGTGGAAGGGGAGGGCTGGGAAACAGCAATTTCAAGTCTCCCACCAACCAGGCCCCGGAATATGCCCAGCCTGGGGAACCCGGATCGGAGGGATGGAAGGCGCTTGAACTCAAAGTGCTCGCGGATGTAGGGCTGGTCGGCTTTCCCAATGCCGGGAAATCCACCCTGCTTTCCGTTCTGAGCGCCGCCCGCCCCAAGATCGCTGATTATGCCTTCACCACGCTGGTACCGCAGCTGGGCATGGTCCCTTACCGGGACGGAAGGTCATTCTGTATAGCCGACCTTCCGGGGATCATCGAAGGGGCGGCGGAAGGCAGGGGGCTGGGGCATCGTTTCCTGCGCCATATCGAAAGGAATCCGGTCCTGCTGTTCCTGATCCCTGCCGATTCCCCCGACCATAAAAAGGAATTCGAAATTCTGATCGACGAGCTCCGCAGATATAACCCCGCCCTGCTGGACAAGGAATTCCGGATCGCGGTATCCAAGTCCGACCTGCTGGATGAAGAACTACGCCTGGCGATCGCCAGGGAGCTTCCTGCCGGTATCCCTCCTATTTTCATTTCTTCCCTTTTGCACCAGGGTTTGCCGGAGCTCAAGGACATGCTCTGGAACGCCCTCCAGCCCGGCACGGGGGCCTGAGCTATTTTTCCAGCTGATCCAGAACCGGATGATCCAGGAACGCGGCCCGGTCCCCTTTCCCACCCAGGATTTCCAGCAGGATCAGGGTATTGGTCCCTTTGCGAAGCCAGCAACCCGGAACATAAAGGGTCTGCTGGGGACCGATATTCCAATACCTGCCCAGCGGATGCCCGTTGATCCATGCTGCCCCCTTCCCCCAGGCCCGCATGTCCAGGTAAGTATCCGCGGTGTCCCTGACCTTGAAAATGCCCCGGTGGAGCAGGGGCTGGCCATCCGGGGGAGGCTGCCCGCTCCGGAACCGCAATCGGCCGGGCTGATCCATCGGGAAACGGTACATTCTCCAGCCTTTCAGGGGACTGCCGGAGAGCAGGACAGGGCTGATGATTCCCTTGTGGTTCTCCCTGATTTGGGCGCCGTAATTAATCCTTCCCA
>JANWKA010000092.1 GCA_025451655.1 Chitinophagaceae bacterium
CCCTTCCGGAAAATCAAAAGCTGATCCTTTCCATCCAGGGAAAATCCGGGGTTTCCCTGATTTCAAGAATCGCCCGGATCCAAAAGTTTTTTTCCAGAAAAAACCCTGTCCTGGCGAAAACCGACATCGTGCAGGTAGGACCAATTGAATTTGTAAAACCGAATTAATCATCAATCCAGCCCATATGAAATTTGCTATTTACCTCATGATCCTGCTTGCTGGGATCAGCCTTTCCGCAGGGGCCCAGGATACGATCCCGGACCAGGGACACCACCATATCGATACCCTGGTGATCAAAAAAGACCGGGAAGATGCCAACCGGGTCTGGTCCATGGACACCGTGCGCTTTGCCGGGTTGATGTTCATCAGCGGGAGGAGGAATAACCGCAATTTCTCCCAGGTCATTGTGGATTCCGTCTACCGGGCCAACCGGTTCCACCGCAACCTGCGCACCACGTTCCTGGTCGTGGACCTGGGCGTCGACAATTATATCGACCGCACCCCTTATTACCCGAATGACTATGCGGCTTATGCTGCTTCCCCGGTTTATAAGCTCGCTCCACGGACCCCGGCCCAGGGACCGGTAACTGCTTCGGAATTCAGGCTGATTCCCAACAAGTCTGTGAACGTAAACATCTGGATCTTCCTCCAAAAGGTCAATCTCATTCAACATGTGGTCAACCTGGAATATGGGCTGGGTGCTGAAATGAACAATTTCCGTTTTGCGAACAATATTTCCTATGTCCCGGGATACCAGACCACCATCATCCGGGATTCTATCGGGTTCCGGAAGAACAAACTCTTCTCGGAATACCTGACTGTTCCGCTGATGCTGAATTTCAATACGAGCCCCTATCATCATAACCGGGCATTCCAGATCAGTTTCGGCGTTAGCGGGGGATACCTGTTCAAGTCCAGGACCAAGCAGATCAGTGATGAGCGCGGCAAAGTCAAGGATAATGATGCATTCAATCTGAACACCTGGCGGGGGTCCCTCGTCGGGGAAATTGGAATTGGAGGGCTCAAGTTTTATGGCTCCTACAGCCTGACCCCCCTGCATGAAAACGGGCTGGTCCAATACCCCTTCTCCGTGGGAATCCGGCTGGGTGATGGCCTTTGACGGGCGACCCTTGCGGAAACCCGGCCGGGGGCATTTTCCTTTTGCATACCGGTTTGATTTGTATCTTGGCGGGTGATGAAACCGTTCGCTTCTGCGGCAACCGTTGCCCTGTTTGCCCTATTTATGGCCCCTTCCTGCATTCACCTTGCTGCTGCGCGCTTCGATGTCATCGGAAGGATCCGGGGGATCCGGGATTCCGTGGTCCTGATCACCCTGCTGGACCATCACGGAACCCTCGTTCGGGTGGATACGGTCAGGGTCCGTGAGGGTGGTGTTATCGAATATACCGGGAAAGTGAAAGATTCCCTGAGGGCCATCCTCCGGGTTCCTTCCACCCAAACGGGAAAAAACGGAAAATGCTCATTCGAATTATTCAATACCAATTACCTCATCCATGGGGATGCAGATTCCATCAGCAAGGCCATGGTTCATTCCGGGAATGAGGAAGACTGAACCGGCCCCCGCCGATTTTTATTGTGTCTGTTGAAAAAAAAATTCCGCTTTTTTGGTGGCAATAACGCCCAATCGCATTCGTTATCGGATTGGTAATTCTTCGGCATGCGCTTCCTGATTTGGCTTTTGGTTCTGTTGCCGGGGATGGCCTTTTTACCCGGGCCCTCCCAACCGGGACCGGATCCTTCCCATGTGGACCTGGGCAAGGTTTTCATCCTGGTGGAAAAATCTTCCTATAAGATGTATGTCTATGAGGATGTCACCCTGATCCGGACCTATGATGTCCTGTTTGGCACGGACGATATCTCTGACAAGAAAATGGAGGGAGACAAACATACCCCGGACGGAACCTTCCATATCATCGCCAAGAAATTTGACGGCCGGTGGAGCCGGTTCATGCTCCTGGATTATCCCAATGACCGGTCCCTGGAGCTTTTCCGTGAAAGGAAGGCCCGGGGCGAAATTCCCGAATCGGCCCATGTGGGGAGCGGAATCGGGATCCACGGGGTCTGGCCCAGGATTGAGGACTATGTGTTCCGTTACCGGATGAACTGGACGGATGGATGCATCAGCCTCAGGAATTCCGATGTGGATGACCTGTTCAACCTGGTGGAGGTGGGCACTCCGGTGGTCATCCGGCCCTGAAGGTTATAATTTCCCCTTTTTGATCTCATCCACAACCGAGGGATCCAGCAGGGTGGTGGTGTCCCCGAGATTGTTCATCTCCCCTTCTGCGATCTTGCGGAGGATCCTTCTCATGATCTTCCCGCTTCGGGTTTTGGGCAGGCCACTGACAAACTGGATCTTGTCGGGTTTGGCGATGGAGCCGATGACCCGGGTTACCGTTTCCAGGATGTTTTTGCGGGTCATTTCTTCCTTGACCTGGTGATGGCAGATTACATAGGCATAAATTCCCTGGCCCTTGATGGGGTGCGGGAAACCGACCACCGCGCTTTCCACCACATCGGTATGCATATTGATCGCGTTTTCCACCTCGGCGGTCCCGATCCGGTGGCCACTCACATTGAGCACGTCATCCACCCGGCCGGTGATCCGGTAATATCCGTCCTTGTCCCTGAGGCATCCATCCCCGGTGAAATAATAGCCCGGGTAAGCTTCAAAATAGTTCTTCCGGCACCGTTCATGGTCTCCATAAGTGGTCCGGATCATGCCCGGCCAGGGAAATTTGATGCAAAGGTTGCCGCTGACTCCGTTGCCCTGGAGCTCCTTTCCCTTTTCGTCCATGATCGCAGGCTGTATCCCCGGAAGGGGCAGGGTGGCAAAGGAGGGCTTTTCAGGGGTCAGACCGGCAATCGGACTGATCATGATCCCCCCGGTTTCAGTCTGCCACCAGGTGTCCACGATCGGGCATTTCCCCTTTCCGATCTTTTCATGATACCATTGCCAGGCTTCCTCGTTGATGGGTTCGCCCACCGTACCCAGCACCTTGAGGGAACCCAGGTCTTTATTCCGGAGCGGGGCCTCGCCATGGGCCATCAGGGAACGGATGGCGGTCGGCGCAGTATAGATCGTATCCACCCTGAACTTGTCCACGATCTCCCAAAGCCTGCCCGCATCCGGGAACGTGGGAATGCCTTCGAACATCAAAGTGGTGGCCCCGGCGGACAGGGGTCCGTACACGATATAACTATGCCCCGTCACCCAACCGATATCGGCGGTACAGAAATAGACCTGCCCTGGTTTATACTGAAAAACATTAACGAACGTATAATTGGTATAAATCATATACCCTGCGCAGGTATGGACGACCCCCTTTGGTTTCCCGGTGGATCCTGAGGTGTACAGGATAAAAAGGGGATCTTCGGCATCCATGGATTCGGCGGGAGGGAAAGATGCGGACCGGTCGAGCTTTTCCAATTCATCCTCCAGCCAGACATCCCGGCCCTGGATCATGGAAACCGGGGTTTTGGTCCTGCGACAGACGATCACCTTTTTCACGGTATTACATTGGGTCAGGGCATCATCGATAACGGATTTCAGGGGGATGTCCCTGGCTCCCCGGAAGGCCCCATCACAGGTGATCACATGGCTGCAGGAAGCGTCCTGGATCCGGTCCGCGATGGATTGGGCCGAAAATCCTCCGAATACTACCGAATGGATCGCCCCGATCCGGGCGCATGCCAGAACGGCAATTGCGAGCTCGGGGATCATTCCCATATAAATGCAGACCCGGTCTCCCTTGCGCACGCCGTTCTTTCCCAGGACCCGGGCGAAGCGGCAGACTTCCTCAAGAAGTTGCCTGTAGGAGAGGGTCCTGTGGGGTTCTTTCGGGTCGTTCGGCTCCCAGATGATCGCAGGCTGGTCTCCCTGGGTATCCAGATGGCGGTCCAGGCAGTTTTCGGTTATATTCATTTTGGCTCCCCGGAACCATTGGATCTTCGGTTCCCTGAAATTCCATTCCAGCACCTGGTCCCACTTCTGATGCCAGAGAAAATCCGAGGCGATTGCTGCCCAAAACCCTTCCGGATCCCGGAGGCTTTCCTGATAGGCCTTCCGGTAAGCTTCCAGGCTGTTGAGCTGGTAGGATGAAAAACTCATGCATTGAATTTAAGATCACCGGCATGGCATCAAATGAAAACCGGTCAAAGTTTCCGGTAAACCTTTGACCGGTTCATTATAAAAGGGAGAGCGGGGGCCTTACATGCCACCCGTCTGTATCGGCAATACGGTCTTCACATCGTCCCAGGCCATCACGAGATCGGCTCCGTTAGCGGATTTCTCGAATACCATGGTGAAGGCTTCCAGCGGCTGGTCCAGTTTTTCAACCGGGACATCAGTTCGAAGAATATCCTCAGATTGTTTATAGCCAAATGCACCCCAGATATCCTTTTGTTTGCTCAGCACGATGGTCCATTTATCCGTCTGGGGGACGGCATAAAGGGTATACCTTCCTTCGGGGATCTTTTGGCCGGCAATGGTGACGGGAGTATAGAGGTCAAGTTCCGTGGCTTCATTGGCTCCCAGTCTCCAAACCTGTCCATAAGGCACCAATTTGCCAAAGATTTCACGGCCCTTCTTCTGGGGCCTGCAATAAATGACCCGGGCCACCAGGGTGCCTGCGGTTCCACGGATATTAGCCATGGGATATCCCACCGGGAAATACGTCATTTCCATGGGGCTGGCAGCCAGGGCGGGAAATTCTGATTTGGACTGCATCTGCGCGCTGCCTGGGTTACCAAGCAATAACAGGACGGCCAGCACGGGGATAAAAAGAAACATTTTTTTCATAAAGCTTTTTTTGGTTTGGGATTGGGAAAGCGGAGAATTTGGGTTTAAATCGTTAATGGCCAACTAAGTTAAGGAAAATTGGCCTTACCCCGGATCCGGGAGGTATATGAATTTATGATGTTGAATGGCAGCAGTTTATGTCCTGTCCATGGGGCCCTCAATCGCTCAAATGAAGGAATTGCCTCGAAAAGCGGATCAATTCCGGAAAGAACCAGCCATAACAATCCCGGAGCCCGGAATAATGCTGTTCCAGGGCACGGACCGCAGGCCCCGGATCGGAAAGGTATTTTGCCCTTCGGATGACCCCTCCAAAGGACCGGCTGGTTCCTTCCATGCTGCGGTAGTTCCAAAGCCAGTTGTGGGAACTCATATGGAGTAAAACCGGTTTGAAGGCTTCGGGCAGCAGGTCCTGTTGCTTTCGCAACAGGGCATAGGTGCGGATCGAAAAATCATACAGGGATTTGCCGGGGAAAATAACGGGGTCCAGGGAAAGAAAGTGGTCATAGGCAACATCTACAAATACGCCTGCATACCTCCCGTAAGCCGGACGAAAAACTTCAGCTGCCACCCGGGTTGCAGGATGCCTGTCGGTGAACTGGTCGATAGCCCGGTGCATCAGGATCCCGCGGCCCACATCGCCGGGATATCCTTC
>JANWKA010000093.1 GCA_025451655.1 Chitinophagaceae bacterium
GGATCAGATAAAAAAGCATCCGGTGGGCAGGCCACCGGATGCGAGGCAAAATTATTTCAATCGAAAGGAATTACCAAACAGTCAGGCTCCAAGGTAATTCTTGAGCAGCCTGCAACGGGAGGCGGAACGCAGCTTGGTAATTGCCTTGTCCTTGATCTGGCGAACCCGTTCGCGGGTCAGGCCGAACTTCTCGCCGATATCTTCAAGGGAAAGCTGGTGTTCTACTCCGATTCCAAAGTAAAGTTTCACTACATCTTTTTGTCTTTCGGTTAAAGTGGACAGGGAACGGTCGATTTCCTTGCTAAGGGATTCCTTATGGGCCAGGTGGGCATCTGCGCTGATGGAATTGGGATTTTCCAGAACATCCATCAGGGTATTGTCTTCCCCATCCACGAAGGGAGCATCCATCGAAACGTGCCGGGCGGCAACCCCAAGAGTGGCTTCCACCTCCTCGGTGTTGATCTCCAGCAGGGTGGCCAGCTCGTCAGATGAAGGTTCCCTTTCGAATTCCTGCTCCAGCTGGGAATAGGCCTTATTGATCTTGTTGGAGAGGCCCACCTTGTTCAGGGGAAGCCGTACAATCCGCGATTGTTCGGCAAGCGCCTGGAGGATCGACTGCCGGATCCACCACACCGCGTAGGAAATGAACTTGAACCCCCTGGTCTCGTCGAAACGCTGGGCAGCCTTGATCAGGCCCAGGTTTCCTTCATTGATCAGGTCGCTCAGGGAGAGGCCCTGATTCTGATACTGTTTGGCAACCGAAACCACGAAACGCAGGTTGGATTTCGTGAGCTTCTCAAGGGCGAGCTGATCTCCCTGCTTGATGCGGATCGCCAGGCTTACTTCCTCTTCCGGAGTGATCAGATCCACCTTCCCGATCTCCTGGAGGTACTTTTCCAGTGATTGGGACTCCCGGTTTGTAATGGATTTGGTGATCTTGAGTTGTCGCATTGACATAGAGGAGGATTGTAGGTTAAAAAAACGTTAAATTTTGCGGATGTTAGCAAATGTAAACTATTTCCCGTATCACCCAAAAATATTTAAATGCTTCCAATACCCTCATTTAGATGGGTTTAGGTCCACAATTCCCGGGATAAAATTGGCTGTGGGTAAATAAACCGCTAAATCCTTTGACAGTATCAGGAATTTTTTATAATTGCAAGCGCAAGTGCTCATGATTCAATAATTTCTTAATGTCGAAGCGTGTAGAATACACCTTGGAATATCCTGTTCGGTGCTCACCTGGAATACTCTATGAATTTTTATCCACCCCGGCCGGGTTACAGGAATGGTTTGCAGACCGGGTGGATCTGAGAGATCATACTTTTTCCTTTTCATGGAATGGAACTACCGAAAAAGCCGAATTGCTTGAAAAAGGCGATGACGAGTTTGTAAAGTTCAGATGGACCGCTTCCCCAAAGGGGGAATTTTTCGAATTCCGGATACAGATATCGGAAGTGACCAGCGAGACCATCCTCCTGATCCGGGATTTTGCGGAAAAAAAGGAGGTGGCTGACCAGTCCCTGCTCTGGGACTACCAGGTCAAGGACCTGCTCCACCGGATCGGGAGCTGAATTGCTTCCTCACCTGCCGAGGTCTCCAAGGAGCCGGTCGTATAGACGGGTCGCCATCGGCAGGAAGCGGTCCCACTGTTCCAGAGGGACCTGCTGGCTCAATTTGCAAAAAGACTTTTCCCGGATCAATTCTTTTATCCTTTCCCCCTTCAGGGATTCCAGGGCCTGGTAATTGTCCCCCGCTCCATGGTGCTGCCAGGGGTCCGGGTGGACGCAGATCAGCCAACCGCCCCCTTCCGCCCGTTCCAGGGCCGCCCGAATCAGGTTTTCCTCCAGGACCGGTTTGGAGGCTCCGGCCACATGAAGGGTGCAGGAAAAAAAATTACCCCACCACATCATGGTCCTCAGGGCGAACACATCCTGCCGGGAAAAACTCCTTGGAAAATCCAGGATGCAATATGGAAGTCCCTGGTAGGATTCTCCCCTGGAGATCTTCGGACCCCGCTCCAGGGTGCCTGAAGGGAAATGGGGGAAATGGAGCAAGGAAGGAAGCAGGGCCATTTCCTGGTGAAGGGAGCCCAGCAGGAGCTGCGCTTTTTCCATCACCCGGTTCTTGGTCCGGATCCAGGAAGGATCGGAAACCAGGGCTGCTTCCGCCCCGGTGAGGGAAAATCCCGGAAGGCCGGAGCCGGGGAGCTCCGGTCTTCCCTCCTGCATAGGCTTATTTTCGTAGGTTTGCCCCATGGTTCCGAAGGTCGGATTTTAATTTCCTCCCAGCGTCCCGAAAGGCAAAAAACAGGTGAAAAAACTGGATAAACTCCTGGTCAAATCCTTTATCGGGCCCTTCATCGCGACGTTTTTCGTCACGCAGTTTGTCCTGATCATGCAGTTCCTGTGGAAATACATTGATGACCTGGTGGGGAAGGGACTGGACCTCATCACGGTATCCCAGCTCCTGTTTTATATGAGCGCGACGATGGTGCCGCTCGCCCTTCCGCTGGCCATCCTGCTTTCCTCGATCATGACTTTCGGCAACCTGGGGGAAAGCTTTGAGCTGGTCGCCCTCAAATCTTCCGGGATTTCCCTGGTGCGGTTCATGCGGCCCCTGGTGATCGTCAGCCTGATCATCTGCGGCCTGGCTTATCTTTTTTCCAATTACGCCATCCCCTGGGCCAACCTCCAGGCCGAATCCCTGCTTTACGATATCGTCAATCTCAAGCATGGATTCAATATCCGGGAGGGGGTTTTCTTCAACGAGCTGACTGATTATTCCATCCGGGTAGGCCGGAAGGACCCTGACGGCCGCCATATTTATGATGTGTTTATCTACGACAGCTCCGAGCCCAACGACATGAAGATGATCACCGCCAAAAGCGGGATCATGGAGCAGTCACCCGATAAAAAGCTGGTTTATTTCCAGCTCACCGACGGGTGGCAGTATGAGGAAAAGGGGAATTCGGCATCCATCAGCAATGAGTTCATCCGGGCCCATTTCGACCGGTTCCGCAAGGTGTTCGACCTCAGCTCGCTCGCCCTGACCCGCACCCCCATCGTCCTGTTCAAGGATTCCTACAAGATGCTGGACGAGCATCAGCTCGGGAAGGCGGTGGATTCCCTCAGGATCCAGTCCTCCCTGCTGACCAACGTGGTCCATTCCTATGTCACCTCCAAATACGCTTTTGCTTCCTGGGGAGATTCCGGATGGCTCCGGACCCCCGTCCCACCGCTTAAAGTGGCTCATGTCATGGACCTCGTGCCTCGCGAGGACCGTCGTTATGTGGCCGACAATGTGGACATTAACGTAAGGGAAAGCCTCGCCAACATCGCCAACACGGTCACTTCCTATGATGCCAATTCCCTCCAGATCAGCCGCCACCAGATTGAGGAGCAGCGCAAGCTCACCCTTTCGGTTGCCTGCATGGTGCTTTTCCTCATCGGCGCCCCGCTCGGGTCCATCATCCGGAAGGGAGGGCTGGGCACCCCAATGGTGTGCGCTGTGCTGTTTTTCGTTGTCTTCAACGTGATCTCCACCCTGGGAGAGAAGCTGGCCCAGAAACAGGTTATGCCAGCCTGGGAGGGGATGTGGCTATCCACCATAGTCCTGGTTCCGATCGCGGTTTTCCTGGTCTACAAGGCCCTCAATGATTCCCAGCTGTTCAACAAGGAGGCTTATTTCAGGGCCTATCAGGCCCTGTTGAAGATCATCAGACCCATAAAGACCTCCAACTGATCCGGCCCTTGCAAAAATTTTCAGATATCATCCGAAAGGGAAGCTGGTTCCTGGTCCCCTGCCTGGTCTGGTGGGTCGTCGCAGGACTGCTGGTCTTCCATTATTCCGGGGACCAGCTGTTCTTCGATTTGAACGGCCACTGGGACCGGTTCCTGGATTGGATCATGCCCATCACCACCTGCCTGGGGAACGGCTGGACGTTTGTGGTCCTGCTCCTGGTGCTGCTGGTCTTCAGAAAATTCAGGGCCTTTTTCATTGGAGTCGCTGTATTTGCGATCTCTTCCCTGATCTGCCAGCTGCTGAAGAACTGGTTCCACCAACCCAGGCCCTTTATTTATTTCTCCGGCAGGGAAAAACTGGTACATTATGTCCCGGGGGTCTATATTTTTCACTTCCTGAGCTTTCCGTCCGGCCATACCACCACCGCTTTCGCCATGTTTTGTTTTCTGACCCTGGTGATCCGGGACAGGAGGTTCGGCCTTGTCTTTTTCCTGCTGGCCATTGCCACGGCATGGTCCAGGGTCTATCTGGGGGAGCATTTTTTCGCAGATATATTTGCCGGTAGCGCGATCGGAACCGTTTCTGCCATCGGCATCCAGTGGGCGGCGGATTCCTTATTCCCCCTACGGACATGAGCAGGCTGTCCAGATATCTTTTGATCGGGTCCCTTTCAGCCCTGCTCTTCCTGCCCTTCCTGGGCAGGGCGCATCTTTTTGACTGGGACGAGATCAATTTTGCCGAATCGGCCCGGGAAATGATCGTGACCGGAAATTACGGAGTGGTCCAGATCGGCTACAAGCCTTTCTGGGAAAAGCCCCCCTTCTTCATCTGGATGCAGGTGGCGAGCATGAGGATCTTCGGGGTGAATGAATTTGCCGCGCGGTTTCCGGATGCCCTGACGGGCATCATCACCCTGCTCCTGCTTTGTTACTGCGGCAGGAAACTTTCGGGGGATCCGCTCGGAACCCTTTGGGTCCTGGCCTATGCGGGTTCATGGCTTCCCTTCCTTTATTTCAAATCCGGCATCATTGATCCGGTGTTCAATTTGCTGATCTTTTGTGCCCTCTGGAAACTGGGCCGGATCTCCTCAACCCCGGTTCCCTGGCGCAAGGCGGCCTGGGCCGGCCTTTTCCTCGGCATGGCCGTGCTCACGAAGGGACCCGTGGCGATCCTGGTCTGCATCCTGGTCTATGGCGTCCTGCTGATCTGGAAAAAGGGGAGGACGGGGATCCGATGGAATCAACTCCTGCTGCTTGCGGGGATAACCGCCCTTGTCGGATGTGCCTGGTTCGGCTATATCGCTGCGGTAAGTGGCTGGGGGCTGATCCGGGATTTTATCGCCTACCAGGTCAGGCTTTTTTCCACTCCCGATTCCACCCATGGCGGCCCTTTCTTTTATCACTGGTATGTTCTGTTTTTCGGATGTTTCCCCGCCTCGGTTTTCCTGCTTTCCTGGTTCAGTCGCAGGCGGAACCTGCCTGAGCGGCCCTCAGGGGAAAAGGACTTCGGGATTTGGATGGGGATCCTGTTCTGGGTGGTCCTACTGCTCTTTTCGGTGGTGAAGACCAAGATCATCCACTATTCCTCGCTGTGTTATTTCCCGTTGACCTTCCTGGCAGCCATGAAGCTTAAAGACTTCCTGGAAGCGGGGAAAATTACCCGCTGGGTCCTGATCGTCCTGGGAATCCTGGGCCTGCTGATCGGGATAGCCATCGCCGGGCTTCCCCTGGCAGCCCTGCATCCCGGGTGGCTCGCCGCCCATATCGCGGATCCATTCGGACGGGCCAACCTCCAGGCGAAAGTGTCCTGGTCCTGGACCGACTGCCTCTATGGCCTGGTCTTTCTGGTCCTTCTGGCGGCCGGGTGGATCGCCCTGTGGCGCAGGAAACTGCGGCGGGGGCTGGTCCTGATCCTGGTGGCCCAGTTGGGGGTGATGGAATCTGTTCTGGTGACATTCACGCCCCGGATCGAAGCCTATACCCAGGGGGCCGCGATCCGGTTCTACCAGTCCCTTCAGGGAAAGGACGTTTATGTCCATGCCCTGGGATACAAGAGCTACGCCCAGCTATTTTACGCCCGGGTCATGCCCCAGCCCAACCCCCTCCATGATCAGGAAGACTGGCTCCTCCATGGACCCATTGACAAACCCGCCTATTTTGTTTGCAAATCGACCAGTGCCGCCCATTTCGAGGCGATTCCCGGGCTTTTCCGGATCGGAGGCGAGAACGGATTCATATTCCTGGAACGTAAACCCTAGGCAGGGGAGTGGGGAACATGAAGGAGGTACTTCTCCCGGAAATAATCCCGCGGGTACATGGAATAAATCTCATAAACGGCCGGATGGCAGCGGCAGGACCTGATTTCTCCCCTGAGGTCGCCTCCTTTCAGGCAGATCATGCCGTTGGGGATCGCTGAAGCGCGGCCTCCCCGCAGTATCCCTGAGCTCCATTTCCAGAGATTTTCAAGAGGAGCCACCGCCCGGGAAACGGTGAAATCGAAGGGTCCCGAGGAGATCTCCTCCACCCTTCCGTTCCAGGTCACCACGTTTTCCAGGCCAAGGGCCGAAGCGATTTTCCCCACCGACCGGATCTTCTTTCCGGTGGAATCGGCCAGGGTGAAGCGGCTCCCTGGAAAAAGGATCGCCAGGGGAATCCCCGGAAAACCTCCACCGGTTCCCATGTCCAGCACTTCGGTGCCGTCTGCGAAAGCTGCGACGGCACCAATTGCAAGGCTATGCAGCACATGCCTTTCTTCCAGATGGTCCAGGTCCTTTTTCGAGATGAGATTGAGCCTGGTGTTCCATTCCCGGTAAAGGGGTTCCAGGGCCTCAAACCGGGCCTCCTGATCCGGGGTCAGCCCTTCGAAATATGTGCCGATCAGTTCCACCGGGTTTTGGGGGCAAAAAAGGAGGCTGGAATCGCCCAGAGGAAATAAAGGCATATGAAAATGTCCCAGGCCCAGAACAGGGGAAACAGGTCTGCCTCATCCAGCCTTCGCATCACCAGCAGGTCGGTAACCCCCTGGACCAGGAACCGGAATCCGAATAATCCGAGGGTGATCCAAAACAGCCGGTGGTCCAATAGTGCGAAAACCAGCAGGGGATAATAAAGCAGCTGGGAAGCCAGCCACCCCCCCAGAAGAAGCCTGTGTGAAGCCCGGTAATATTTTCCGGTGGTGAGATGGCGGGATTTCTGGCGCATCCAATCCTTCCAGGTGTGTTTCGGAACCGAATAGGTAAAGGCCCGGCGATCAATCTCAACCGAGGTATTGGAACCGGTAGCCGCCGCGTTGATGAACAGGTCGTCGTCCCCGGAAGGAATTTGCTGGTGGGAGAGGAAGCCCTTATGACGGAAGAAAAGTTCCTTTCGGTAGGCCAGGTTTCGGCCCACCCCCATGTAAGGGCGCCCTGCGATCGCGAAGGAAAGGTATTGCAGGGCGCTGAAAAAGGTCTCGAAACGGATCATGCAGTTGAGGAACCCGGGTTCCTTCTGGTAGGCTCCATAGCCCAGCACGATATCCCGGCCTTCCCGGAAGCCGCCGCCCATCAAGTCCAGCCAGTGGGAACTCGATGGTTTGCAATCGGCATCCGTCAGCACCACGATATCATGGGCCGCCCCCTTCATCCCGATGGAAAGGGGGTATTTCTTCCCGGGGATGAACCTGGCCTCCTGCTTGAGTTCGATCTGCCTGAAATGGGGATAACCCGGAACAATGGAATTGAGATAATGCAGGGTATCGTCCTCGGAGTTGTCATTGACCACAATCACTTCATATCCCTCCTTGTGGTCCTGGTGGGGATATCGCTGTTGCAGGATTGCCGGGAGGTTCTGGCGCAGGTTGTTTTCTTCATTGCGGGCACAGATCACCACAGATAAGGGAGGTCTGACCGAAGGGTCCTCTTCTTTTTTTCTTTTATGGAAAGCCAGCCTGGAAAAAAAGAATAAATAATAGAACAGCTGAATGAAAGTGATCAGCACGAACAGCAGCCAAAGAATTTCCCAGGGGGTAACGGTCATAGCATTTCCATAAAAATAGTAATTATGCCAGAAAGGACACCTACCTGGATTTAACCTGGCTGGTAAATCTTTGAAAGGTTTCCCGGAATGGTGTTTCAGAGGTTTTTACCGGAGACGATTTGCGTGGCTTGGAAAAATTCAGGGGCTTTCTGTTTCAGGCCCTGCCGGTAATGATGTGAAGGATGGGTAGTTCCCTCCTTTTTAACGGGTTGGCCACCTATTCTTGAGGATTTCCCTGATGGCCAGCCTGCTTCAGGGAGATTCACGAAAGGCTCTTTAAATAACCAATGCTATCCTTAAAAGTGCCGGGTGACATTTCCACAAAGATGTTTTGTACCCCCCCGGTTTTAGCCGAAGCAAAAAATTCTTTCCAGTCAATAATGCCCTGGCCAATGGGTACTTCTTTTTTATCCGCCGTCCAGTCGGATAAATGGGAGGAAATAAACCGTCCCGGATACTTTTTAAAATAGTCCGCCGCTTTATATCCGAGATTGATCACTTCCGTCTGGAATTGCATCCTCACCAGGTCCGGATTGAACTGGTGCATCAGGGCATCATAAATCAGCTGGCCTTCCAGGATATGAAATTCAAACTCATGGTTATGGAAACCGGTGTGCATTCCGGCATTCTTAATCTTTTCCGCAGCAATATTGAGCTTATCCGCCGCATCCTGGTAATCCTTCAGGGTAGCCGCCGCCGGCAGCCAAAAGGTGGAACAGATCATTTGGGTAAGTCCTATTTCCCTGGCAAAAGCAATACTGGTATCGATCTGATCCGGTGCCAGCTCTCCAAATCCGAAATGGCAACTGAAGCAGGTCAACCCGGAATCGGCAATAGTTTGCCGCAAGTCGCTGGTTTTCATTTTTGCCAACGGACCAAATCCGATGTCCTTATATCCCTGCGGGGAACACATTTCAATAGACTGGTATCCCATACCCGCCATCATTTTCAATGTGCCGGCAAGGTCCTTTCCCAGCATATCTTTCACAGACCAGGATTGAAATCCTATCGGCATATTCACGAGGCCTGCACCCTTGAAAAAAGATGAATCCATTCTGGAGAAAGCCAGGGACGCAACGGCGGCCTTGGTAGTATTGGCGAGAAATGTTCTCCGTTGAATCGGTACCATAACATGGATTTTAAAAATGAATTTTCAGCCATAAATTAATTCCGAAAATTTCAGATCGTATCAGGATCCCATCCGGGGCGGTAATTCCTGCTTAAGTATTTGTTGGCATCCGAAACATTGGTAATGGTGCGATTGGATGCATCGTACTTCAGCAGCTTGTTAGCCCTTAATGCAACGGAATACAGGTCAATGGCTTCGGTCAGGAATTCTGCGTCGGAAAAATTACCGGGATATTGCTTCCCGTTTTTGATGGCATCTGCAAACAAACCCAGGGCTTTGACAATGGTCTGGCCTTCACCCTGGTTGGCAGGTGTGGTATTTGAGGATTCTATTGTGCCATTTGCCAGCAGCCGGGGATTTTGCACATTGAACCCGGCCAGTATCTTGCCTTTTGTGCCCACAAACATTAACCCTTCTTCCGGAAGAATTTGATTTTGAGCAGCCAATTCATCAGGGGTGGGTGGCCGCATCCCTCCATCATACCAGAAAAGTTCTACTGGCGGACGGTCACCGTTGGCAGGGAAACCAAAACGGACGGTGCACGAGGTAGGGAATGAAAAATCGTTATCAATACGAAAGGGAACAGGGCCATTAAATGCGCATACATGACTGCGCCGGGGCTCCACTACTTCGGGAGAGGTGAGATGCAGCGCATCGAATACCGTCCATAAGCTGTAATGTCCCATATCAGCCATGGAGCCACCACCGAAATCGTACCAGCCCCGGAACACCATATTCGTATAATCCGGGCTGTAATCCCTTTCTGCTTCGGGTCCTAACCAAAGGTCCCAGTCAAATCCATCGGGAATGGGTGGCTTATCTGTAGGGAGCTGATCATATTGGGGCCATACAGGCCTGTTGGTCCAGTTATGAATTTCAGTAAGGGTCCCAATTGCACCTGCATTGATCCAGTTCATGACAGGAGTCATATCACCGTTGCTGTCCCAGGGGATCAGATGGGTGATCAGGTTGGGCTTGTTTCGCGCCATCTCTATCACTTTCTTTCCCTCAATTAAACGGTTGGAAATGGGTTTATGTACCAACACATTTTTACCCCTTTTCATGGCAGCAATGCACAGAACGCCATGCAGGTGATCCGGGGTCATAATTTTAACTGCATCAATTCCCTTTTCCTTATCAAGCAATTCATGGACATTGGCGTACGAAGTACAGCCATTATATGGATCCAGCTTTGCCACTTTCTTATAGTAGGTGTCAATCACCTCTTTGGCATTATCCCTTCCGCCGGGAATCAGGTGATCCCCACCCGGTGTCCAGTTCGGATCCTGGATCGTTTGCCTGATCTGGTCCCTTAAATACGTGGGTCCCCAGTCGCGGTAGCCCCGTGCCTCCTTGTTGGGATCACAAACAGCCACCACCCTGATCTGCGGCACCTGGAGCATGTCACATAATTCCCGGGTGCCCTGGGTACCCACGCCAATGTAGGCAAGCGTGATGGTGTCACTGGGAGCTATAAAACCTTTCCCTCCTAAAACGTATCTTGGGAGAATCGTGAACCCTGCTGCGGAAACAACGGTCATCCCTAAAAAATCCCGCCTGCTGAGAGGAGATTTTTCAACCGGAGCATCAGTGGTTTCTTCATTTTGAACAACAGGAGTTGCTTCATCGCTGGATATTTCCTTTTTCATGTGGAAGGGTTGAACTGTTAAGTAGTTGACTAAAGATAATGAAATCATGAATAATATTTTGGGTGATTCTGGGCATATTTGGCAAAAAAAGGGGTAAAATAACCTGTCATTGAAAAAATGCATGGAGCATCACCAAACGCGGCGGTCAATTGAATTCTCCATAATTCCGGAAATGCGCATTTTTGCAACCCATGCTTCTGTTTGAACTGATCCGGCAGGACCTTAATTCGGCGGCGCGGGCCGGAAGGATGACAACCGGCCATGGGCCGGTGGATACCCCTGCTTTCATGCCCGTGGGCACTGCCGGATCCGTGAAGGGGGTGACTCAGGAGCAATTGAAAACCGATATCGGTGCAGGAATTATCCTGGCCAATACCTATCATCTTTTCCTCAGGCCGGGCAATGAGGTCATGGCTGCGGCAGGAGGAATCCACCGGTTTTGCGGCTGGGAAGGGCCATTCCTGACCGACAGCGGGGGTTACCAGGTGTTTTCCATGGCTGCCAGCCGCAAATTAACCGAAGAGGGGGTTTGGTTCCGCTCCCATATCGATGGCTCCAGCCATTTGTTCACCCCTGAAAATGTCGTGGATACCCAACGGGTCATCGGTGCCGATATCATCATGGCCCTGGATGAATGCCTTTCCCTCCCGGCCAGCGGGGAGGAGACCCGGCGGTCCATGGAGTTGACCCACCGTTGGCTGGACCGGGGCCTGATCCGGATGGAAGCCACCCAACCGCTGTATGGCTATGATCAATCTTTCTTCCCCATTGTCCAGGGGGGTATGGACCCGGAATTACGCAGGAATTCGGCCCGTTATATTGCCGGGAAGGATTGCGCCGGCTGCGCGATCGGGGGATTGAGTGTGGGGGAGCCCGAAGAGCAGATGTATGAACTTTCCGGGTTGGTCTGCGGGATCCTTCCTGCCTCAAAGCCCCGATACCTGATGGGGGTGGGTACCCCCTGGAACCTGCTGGAAAACATGGCTCTGGGAGTGGACCTTTTCGATTGCGTCATCCCTACCCGAAATGGGAGGAACGGAATGCTCTTTACCGGGGAAGGGGTGATCAATATCCGGAACAAAAAATGGGAAACCTGTTTCCAACCCCTGGATGAAGCAACCCCCTGCTTCGCCAGCCTCAATTATTCCAGGGCCTATCTCAGGCACCTGATGATCTCCGGGGAGTTGCTCGGGATGCAACTGGCCTCGGTTCATAATCTTGCGTTTTACATGAACCTGATGAAGGAAGCCAGGAAACATATTCTGGAAGGGGATTTTCAATCCTGGAAAAATGAAATGGTTCCGAGACTGAAGCAAAGGCTATGACCCTCACCTGGGGATTTGTTCCGAAATATTCGTAGATTTACGAACAAATCGTAAGGGATGGAAAAACTCACCCGGCAGGAAGAAGCTGCCATGCTTGCCGTATGGAAACAGGGTAAAGGACTGGTGAAGGATTTTCTGGAGCAGCATGAAGAGCCTAAACCCCATTACAATACCCTTTCCTCCACCATCCGGAATCTGGAAAAGAAAGGGTGGCTGGGCTCCAAAAATTTCGGACCGGTAAAGCAATATACACCCCTGGTTTCAGAGGCCGAGTACAAGAACAGGTTCATGACCGGTTTCGTTCGCAATTATTTCCAGAACTCCTACAAGGAGCTGGTGAGCTTTTTTGCCCGCGAAAAGAAAATCACGGCCAGGGAGCTGAAGGAAATCATGGACCTGATTGGAAAAAAGAATTTGGAATAGCGCAGGGGCATCCCGGAAACCCGGTTTTCACTTTTACACAATAAACAATAGTATCTGCCTGCTCCGTGAATTTCGGGACTCACCTTTCGGGGTTATAGGATACATTAGACCTTAAAGGCTTTTAACCCTGCAGATCTGAACATTCATTCCGTTCTCAAACTCTTCACCGGGTTTGCTATGGCCGCTTTAATGGCCTGGAAACTTACCGTGACTGAAGCAATGAACACAACCAATATAGCGGAGGAACCAAAAAACCACCAGTTTAATGAAATTCTGTAAGGATAATTCTCCA
>JANWKA010000094.1 GCA_025451655.1 Chitinophagaceae bacterium
CCCTACGCATTATGGCGGGATCCTGTTGCCTCATTTTGGAGTGGTGGCTTCCATTCCGCTCGGTCCCAGCCTGAGCCTGCAGCCGGAAATCCTTTTCGATGGCAACGGCATCACCTACCGCGACAGCAGCGGAACCACCCAGTCTGACATCACCTATTACCTGAAAATCCCGGTGGTTGTGCTGTATCATATTCCAGCCGGACCCGGGGCTTTGGAGCTCGGAGCAGGAGCCTATGTGGCGAAAGGGTTGTTTGGGACCACGGCCGGGGTGACGACCCATTTTGGCAACGGGACGACTGACGATGTCCGGGGAGGGGATTTCGGCCTGGAAATCATGGCACAATATGCATTCCCGAAAGGGTTTTTCGTGAACGCCTATTGGGAACAAGGAGTGGAAAACATCCTGGCAGCAGGAAGTCCCACCAATGCATTTTACAATCACGCCTTCGATATATCCATTGGATACTTTTTTGGAGGAAAAAAATAAAAATTCAGGATGATAATAAAAAATCTTCGGCTGGGGTTATCGTCATGTCGGCATGTTGGTAATCTTTGAGATTTCTGGTGATTAAATTATTGATATCACTTTTAATTTCGCTATCCTATTGAATAGCATCCTCAAAATCTTTGAATTCTGAATTGAGCGCAAGTTCAATAATCATTTCATCCACAATCAGGACATTTACCTACCCTTTGAACTTGATTTTCAGGCCAGCGTTCGAGTTCGGGTCCCATTTTACCGAAAAATTACAAGGAAAAAGACACCAAATCGGTTTAACTTTGTGGTCAGATCCCTTTCCCTTTTGATTACGATCCTGTCGATTCCAGGCAGGTCCAAATGTTGAGCCATGATCACTATCATCAAGCTGATAACCGCCCTGTTCGTGATCCTTGTTCTGGGCATAGCCACTTTTGTGGTATTCGCAGGAAAGCAGAAAAGGTCCTGATCCGCTGTCCGTCCTTCCGGGTTTTGCCGGCAACCAATCGGTGAATTCTTTTACTTTTACAAGGTGAACCGCGCAATAGCCCCATTATGTAAAATCCTGGCGATCCTGGGATTGACCCTGGTGCTTTCCTGCCAGGACCACGGTCCCCGGTTGGAATCGTCGCGGACGGATTCCCTGCTCCATTCTGTTTCAATCGCTCCATTCACCGATTCCATCCGCATGTTTCCGACCCTTCCGGTTTATTATTTCAAGCGGAGCGAGCGGTTATACAACCTCCAGCAGTTTCGACTCAGCCTCGCTGATCTTTTGCGGGCAGAACAACTCAGCCCGAAAGACCCCGATTACGATTACGGGCTCGGGGAAGTGTATCTCGCTTTGGGCAAACCGGACAGCTCCCGCCTGGAATTCACCAGGGCCCTGGGGCTGGATCCGGAAGATCCCCAGGTGCGCCTGAGGCTGGCCGATGTGGAGTTCCAGCTGGATTCCGACGCAGCCTCAGGCGCCGAGCTGGATACCCTGCTCAGGCTGGCGCCCAAAAATGCCCAGGCCCACGGGCTGCGCAGCCAGATCCTGGAAGCTGCCGGGGATACCGCCAGGGCGATCACTGAAATGGAAACTGCCGTAAAGCTCGATCCCCGGGATTTTGATGCCAGGATGGCCCTGGGAGACCTGTATAGTTCCGTGGCAAACTCTGAAGCGGTCGGACAATACCGGCAGGCCTATGCCCTGGATTCCACCCAGGCTGAGCCCCTGTATGCCACCGGATTATTTTACGAAAAACTGCACCGGGACGACCAGGCGATCGCATCCTGGAAACAATGCATTAACACGGATCACTTTTATTCGGCAGCATACCTGGGCCTTGGATCGGTCTATTTCCGCCGATCCGATCTCAAGCAGGCCGGCCAGATGTACCAGATGGCAACCCAGGTGGACCCGCGCAACGCGGAAGCTTTTTACCGCCTGGGGCTCTGTGAAGAAACTGCCGGAAAAAAATCCCAGGCCCTGGAGGATTACCGCCAGGCTTATGCCCTCGACCGGAACCTGGCAGTTGCCCGGGATGCCCTGAAAAGACTTCAATGATGTTTTCCGATTCATTCAATCTCCCTCCCCATGCCCCGTGAAATTCTGGTTGCCCCTTCCCTGCTCACCGCGGACTTTCTGGAACTTTCCCGGGCGATCGACCTGGTCAATTCCAGCCCGGCAGACTGGTTCCATCTGGATGTAATGGATGGAAGGTTCGTACCTAACATCAGCTTTGGCATGGCCATCATCGCCCGGATCAAAACCCGGGCTGTCAAGCCCCTGGATGTGCACCTGATGATCGAGGAACCCGGCCGGTATGCTGAGGCTTTCCGCCAATCCGGGGCTGACCACCTCACCGTACATTATGAGGCTTGTCCCAACCTCCACCGGAACCTCGAACAGATCCGGGGCCTGGGCATGAAAGCCGGAGTCGCCCTCAATCCCCATACCCCCGTTTCCCTGTTGAGGGATATCCTGTACCTGACCGACATCGTCAACCTGATGAGCGTCAACCCGGGATTTGGTGCCCAGTCCTTTATTCCCCATACCCTGGACAAGATCCGCGAACTTTCCGCAATGATCCATACCGCTCAATCTTCCACCCTGATCGAGATCGACGGAGGAGTTACCCTGGAAAATGCGCATTCCATTATCGGTGCCGGGGCCAGCGTCCTGGTGGCCGGAAATACGGTCTTTAGTGCCGCAGACCCGGCAGCTACCATTCTGAAATTGAAGCAGGATTAAGCTCAGTTGAGGAGGCCGGCAATGATTTCTCTATTGAGGGGCTTGACCAGGTACCCTTTCACTGAACCATACTGTTTGGCCCGGCTCAGGTCATACTCATTGACTGAAGAAGTGAGCACATGAATGCGGATCGTCTTGGAAAGGGTGTCGCTAATCTTTTCATATTCGTCCAGGAACTCCCACCCGTCCATGACAGGCATGTTCAGATCCAGCAGGATCAGGTCGGGCAGGTCCTCGGGCCGGGAAGCATGATCCCGCAGATGTGCCAGGGCCAGGTCCGCATCCTGGAAACTCACCACCCGTTTTCCTGCAAACTGGCGGTCAAACATCAGCCGGGCGATCTGCTGGTGTATCGGATCATCATCAATTAAAAAAATCATCGGGTTCAGTTGGGCCATGGCGGAGATTCAGGCACTCACCCCCAGGGTGCAATGGCTGGGTCCAAAGATAATGCGTAGTAAATCACCTTAACCTTTGAAATTGGTCCATGGCGCTTTCAAAACGCCCTGGTTGGGTGTCCCGGTATGTCCGTCCCGGGAACCTGCCCCCATCCGAGCCAGGGTCCGGGATGTTCCTTTTTCGCGGACGGGGAGGGAGGAACGGGAGCGATTTTTTCATCCGCAATTTCTCTTTTTGTAGATACCTTTGGCCAAAATCCCCGGAATCAGATGATGAAGGCCTTGATAATCATTGGATCTGAAACGGACAAGCCCGTGATGCAGGAAACCCGCCAATACCTGGAGCATTTCGGAATCGGGTGCGACCTGGAGGTGGCTTCCGCCCACCGGACTCCCGACCGGGTCCGCCAAATCGCCGGGGATGCCCAAAAAAACGGCTACGGGGTGGTCATTACCGCCGCTGGCATGGCTGCTGCCCTGCCAGGCGTGGTTGCAGCCTATACTTCCCTTCCCGTCCTGGGAGTTCCACTGGAAGGGGGACTTCCCGGCGGTCTGGATGCGCTTTATTCCACCGTTCAAATGCCTGCGGGGATCCCGGTAGGCACCCTGGCTGTAGGGAAAGCAGGCGCCCGCAATGCGGCCATCCTTACGGCAAGGATTTTCGCCCTCACCGAACCCCAGGTAGCCTCCCGCCTGGAAACCTTCCGGCAGAACGGGTACCGGATTGCCTGAAACGCAGTCCAACCGCCTGTCCCAGAGATTAAACCCTGATCAAGTGACCGAGACCATCATCAACCTGGAGCACATCAATCCCATTGAATTCTTTGGAGTCAATAATGGAAAACTGGACCTGCTTAAAAAAAAATTCCCCCTTCTAAAAATCCTTTCCCGCGGGTCCCAGCTCAAATTGTCCGGAGCTCCTGAAGAGATTGAGACCGCCCGCGATAAAATTACCCAGGTGATCCAGTACCTGGAGCGCAATGGGAATTTGACGGAACATTATTTCGAACAGATCCTTGGAGAAGGAGAGCCCGGGGACAATTTCACGGAGCGCAACCCCAACGAGGTATTGGTTTATGGTCCCAATGGCAGGGTGATCAAGGCCAGGACCCCAAACCAGAAAAAGCTGGTTCACCTGGTGGAGCATAACGATATCGTTTTCGCGGTGGGACCTGCCGGGACCGGAAAAACCTATACGGCTGTTGCCATGGCCGTCCGGGCCCTGAAGAACAAGGGTGTTAAAAAGATCGTGCTCACCAGGCCCGCGGTGGAGGCGGGGGAAAACCTGGGATTCCTGCCCGGGGACCTGAAAGAGAAGATCGACCCCTACCTGCGTCCCCTTTATGATGCCCTGGATGACATGATCCCGGTGGACAAGTTGACCTATTATATGTCCAACCGGATCATCGAGATCGCACCCCTCGCCTATATGCGGGGAAGAACCCTGGACAATGCTTTCATCATTCTGGACGAAGCCCAAAATGCCACCGATCTCCAGCTCAAGATGTTCCTCACACGGATCGGTCCTTCTGCCAAGGCCATCATCACCGGGGACCTGACCCAGATCGATCTGCCCAAGAACCAGAAATCGGGGCTTGGAAAAGCCACCCGGATCCTGAACCATGTGGAAGGGATCGGCCATGTGGAACTGGGCGGAGAAGATGTGGTCCGCCACCGTCTGGTCAAGGAGATCATCCGGGCCTACGAAAAGGAAAAGGAAAAAGAGGACCAGCACAAAACCTGACCGCGGGTCCGGCTTCAGGCATGGACCGTTTCATTTCCGTTTGCATCCTGATCCTCTTTACGGGGTCCTGCCAGAGGCCGACCCCTGCCCTCTCCCGGGGACCCGATCTCCCCTATGACGATTCCCTGATCCGTCACGCCAGAAGCCTCCTGAGGGATGGGGATCTGGTGCTGCGCACCGGAAATGATTTCATCAGCCAGAGCCTCCGGCTTTTTTCACTCAGGGACAGGACCTATTCCCATGGGGGTCTGGTCCGGATCCGGGGCGGAAAACTACTGGTCTACCATGCCATCGGGGGAGAAGACAATCCGGCAGAAACCCTGCGCCGGGATCCCCTGGGCTATTTCTGGGATCCGGGTCATAACCTGGGTATCGCTGTATACCGGTATGACCTGAATCCGGGAGGGATCCGGAAGCTGGACAGCATGGAGCAGTTTTTTTATTCCAGAAAGGTGAAATTCGACCTGAAATTCGACCTGAAAACGGATGACAGCCTGTACTGCACGGAATTCATCTACAAATCCCTCCTGCGGGCCACGGGCGACAGCAGTTATATCCCCCTGACCCACTGGGCGGGGATGACCTATGTGGCCACGGATAACCTTTTTCTGAACCCGCATGCGAAGCTGGTCTACAGGATTAGCTTCAGGTAAACTTTGCTTTTTTTATTTTACCCTTACCCCACTTCCTCTTACTTTTGCCCCAGAATTCCCGATGAAACGATTTTCCAGGATCTTAAAACCCTTGCTATGGCTTCCAGCCATCTTTTGGTCGGGATGCCAATCCGGCCCGGGCCCCAGGGAAGTCGCCACCAATTTTCTCCAGGCTGTCCTGAACAGCAATTACACCCAGGCCAAGAAATATGCCACCAGGGACAGTGAATCCCTGCTCAATGCACTGGCCTCCCTAACCGGTGCCCTTCCTCCAGCCGAGCGGGATAAGATCAAAAACTCCAGGATCACCATACGCGATGTCCAGGTGAAAGGCGATCTGGCCACGGTCACCTATGTGAACTCCGCAGAAGATAAATCCGAAACGCTGAACCTGAAAAAGGAGGATGGACAATGGAAGGTGGCCTTCACCAAGGATTATGTGCTTCCCGAACTGGACTCTGAAAACGGGGATTCCACCAATAACATTCTGCTGCAGGATACTTCCAGCAAACCCGGAAAACAGGATTCTTCCAGGTAGGGTGGTTTTACCGCTCCCTGCCCCATCAAACCATTCCGTTATGTTTAACCCCTGGCACCATGTAAGCATCGGAAAAGAAGCACCCCGGACGGTGAACGCCATCGTGGAGATCCCTATGGGTACCCGGGCCAAATATGAGCTGGATAAGGAGTCCGGTCTGCTCCGGCTGGACCGGGTCCTGTATTCTTCCGTATATTACCCAGCAAATTATGGATTCATCCCCCAGTCCTACGGAAAAGACCGGGACCCCCTGGACATCCTGATCCTCTCCCAGATCGAGCTGGAGCCCTTATGCATCGTGGAAGCGCGGGTCCTGGGTGTGATGCAAATGGTGGATAACGGGGAGAATGACGACAAGATCATTGCGGTGGCTTCCCAGGATGTCAGCGTGAATTATATCGGGGACCTGGGTTCCCTCCCGCCCCATTTCACCACGGAACTGCGGCATTTCTTCGAACAATACAAAATCCTGGAGCATAAGACGGTTACGGTTGAGGATTTTCAGGGCAGGGAAAAAGCCTGGCAAATCATTCAGGAAAGCATCCATGATTATAAAAAACATTTCAGTGTCCCAAAATAAACCTCCCATGAGCCTGATGATCATTGCATTGCTGCTCCTCATCGGCATCGCCGCCGGGTATCTCAGTGGTCTGATGGGAATCGGAGGCGGCATTATCCTGGTACCCGCCCTGGTTTATCTGGTCGGGATGTCCCAGCATGAAGCCCAGGGGACCACACTTGCCCTGATGATCCCCCCGATCGGCCTATTGGCAGTGATGGAATATTACAAAAAAGGGTATGTGAATGTGACGGTGGCGGCCATCATTGTGGTGGGTTTTGTTCTGGGCAGCTTATTCGGTGGAAAGCTGGCAATTGGTCTTCCGGATTACTGGGTCAAAAGGGGGTTTGCCGTTTTGCTCATCGCCATTGCGGTAAAAATGCTTTTGTTCGACAAGGGCCGTTAATCTGCCCTCAACCTGAAATACCGGCAAATACCGACCAGCCGGTGGGTCAATTCTCCAGTTTCCGAAAGCCGGATCCCGACGGAATCCAGGGCATCCACCCGGACTTTCTCAGAACAATGGATGATCCTCCCATGCTCCAGGATGATGCCCACATGGGTGGGTTTGCCTGACCCCTGGTTGAAAAAAGCCAAATCACCGCAGGAGGCCGGTTCCCCGCCAGCCAGTTGCTCCCCCTCCCCGAATTGTTGCCACGCGTCCCTGGAAATCCGGGTCCCGATCAGGCGGTAGACCGTTTGGGTGAATCCCGAGCAATCCAGGCCAAGGACCGTTTTCCCGCCCCACAAATAGCTGCTGTTGAGAAACTGGCTGGCGATTGTCCGGATCCGGTCCTGGTCCGGGGCCTGGTCTGCCGCAACAATCTGCCTGCCCTGGTAGGTCAGGTGGATATTGCCCCAGCGGGCAATTCCTTCCTGGAGCCCTTTGAGCCTGCTTCCCAGGGGAACCATGAAGGACTGGCCGTCCAGACCCGCTTCATTGATCCAATCACCCGCCAGGGGCTCACCGGTGGTATGGAAAAGGCTTTCTTCCACCCAGGAAGGGTGCCGGACAAAGGACCAGCCTTCATATCCATCTTCGGCTGAACGCACCCGGTGCCAATTCCCGGCCTGGGTCCGGACAATCTCGTAACATTCCCCAAAAATCAGTTCGGAAACCATTTCCGATCCATGAGAGGGGCTGGCCCGCATCGGAAGGACCGGCAAGGTGCAGATCGCCTGGGTGGCCGGAGAGGACATGCGGCAAACTTATGGAATTTCCGGGGCCGGGGCATCCCTCAGGGGAAATTGGATGAATAGCGGTAAATTGATTCCATGGTCAACCGGTTGCAGGCAGCATCCCTGAACGATGAGGAAATCCTCCGGCGGTTCAGGCTTGACCAGGACAAGGACTGGATTGGCATCCTGTTCATCCGGTACTCTCACCTCCTGTTTGGGGTCTGCATGAAGTACCTGAAAAACCCGGAGGACGCGAAGGATGGGCTCCAACAGGTCTTTTTGAAGGTAATTTCCGAAATGAACCGCCACCAGGTCCATTGTTTCAAGGCCTGGATCTACCAGGTCACCCGGAATTATTGCCTGATGCAGATCCGCCAGGAAGCCGGTCACTGGAAGATTCCCATCCGGGAGGATCAGGCCCTGGAAGATCCTGGTGAACAGTCCCGGGAACATCATAGGATCCGGGAGATGAAGCTGGGCTTTCTGGAAATCGCCATGGAACAATTGCCGGATGCCCAGAGGGAATGCCTGAACCTGTTCTACCTGGAGAAAAAAAGTTACCAGGAGATCGCGGATTGCACAGGCCAAAGCCTGATGCAGGTGAAAAGCCATATCCAGAATGGCAAAAGAAAACTCAAGCTGCTTGTGGACCGGATGATGGACGAAGAATGCCCCAATAAATCAATTTAAATCAATACAGGATTGGTTATGGAACCGGAATCAGAACCCTTTCTACCCCAAGAAAAATGCCTGGAGCAATCCGAACTGACCGGATTCCTGCTGCAGACCCTTGCAGGTCCTGAAATGGACCGGGCCAGGAAGCACCTGGAAGGTTGCGACCTCTGCCGGGATGCCCTGGACGGACTTTCCAGGGTCCAACCCATTACCCTCATTCCGTCCCTGGTCAAAGAAGTGAACCGCTGGGCGCTCAAAAGGCTGGAACGGAACAAACGGAAAAAGAAAACCCAGAAATTCTACATCCTGATTTCCCTGGCGGTATTCATCGTCCTGGTGGTGATCCTGGTTGCCTATATGGCATACCGGTCTGCGGTGAGTAGGGAAAAGATCCATGGCAATCCGGCCCATTCCGGCAGTGCCCGGGAGGATCCGGATCCCGGAAAAGGAATCCAACTCTCAGTAATTGATGCGGGGAATCTTTTTTTCCCAGTCCCTGAAGACAGTCAGCGAGGAGGGATCAACCACCCGGATGGAGGGAATGGACCTGTGGCCGGGTAATTTGGCGATTTCCCTGAAAAAAAAATCGTCCTCGAATCCGATGGACGCAGCATCCATGCGGGTGTTGGAATAATAAATCCTTGAAATCCGGGACCAGTAAATGGCTCCCAGGCACATGGGGCAGGGTTCGCAGGAGCAATAGATTTCGCATTGGTCCAGGTCGTAGGTTGCCAGGTACCTGCAGGCATCCCGTATGGCCAGGATTTCAGCATGGGCTGTGGGATCATTGGTGGAAACCACCTGGTTGTACCCGCTACCCACGATTTCATCCTCCATCACGATGATCGCTCCAAAGGGGCCGCCCCGGTCGCTGGTCAGGGCTTTGGCGGAAAGCTCCACCGCCCGTTGCATGAAATGTTTTTCTCTCGATCGGTCCAAGGGGTGGTTCTTTGATTGGGTATGGAAATTTAAATAAGATAAACCAAATCATGGCCGAATTTTTATGGAATGAAATTCAGAAACGGGACCGCAGGGGATCAATTCCCCGGATCAGGTTTCAGATGAGTTCGCCCACCACGAAACAGCTTCCGCAGACCAGAATGAGATCCCCCGGTCCTGAATCCCTGCGGGCCGCCTCCAGGGCCTGTGCAGGGGTCCCGCTGGCTTCCCCGCGCAACCCCAGGGAATGGGCCAATCCAGCCAGCAGGTGGTGGTCCAGAGCCCGTGGAATCGAGGCCTGGCAAAAATAATAATCCGCCTCCGGGGGCAGGGAGGCAAGCATTTTCTGGGTGTCTTTGTCCCGGACCGTTCCCAGGACAATCCTTAACCGGTCATAGGGGGTGCATGCCAACTGCTTACGGATCTCCAGGACTCCGGCCTCATTGTGCCCCACGTCCAGGATTACAGCCGGCCCCGATTCCACCTGTTCCCACCTGCCCCTCAGTCCGGTGAGGGCCATGACCCGGCTAAGGCCGGAGCGGTTTGAATCTTCAGGAAGGTTCCAGCCCTTTTGTCTGAGAACATCAAGGGCAGCCAGGGCAGTCAAAAGGTTTTTGGCCTGGTATTGGGCATGCAGGTCCAGCTCATAGGAATCTATGCCGGAACCTGGTTCCCTTTTTACTGAAACTGCCAGGTGATTTCCATGGTCCCGGGTGGAAATAACCTGGAATTTCCGGTCAGCGAACAGCAGGGGTGCATCCAGTTCCCCTGCCCTTTCCAGGAAAATCGAAGCAATCCCGGGCTGGAACTCTCCAACCACTACCGGAACGGCCCTCTTGATGATGCCTGCTTTTTCCCCGGCGATGGCGGTGAGGCTGTCTCCCAGGATGTTCTGGTGGTCAAAGCTGATATTGGTAATAACGGAGAGGTCCGGGACAATGATGTTGGTGCTATCCAGCCTCCCGCCCAGGCCGGTTTCAATGATGGCCATTTCCACCTTTTTTTCGACGAAATAGGCGAAAGCCATAGCCACGGTGATCTCAAAAAAAGAGGGTTGGATCTGCTGGGCGATTCCGCGAACCCTGTCTACGAATTCCTGGACAAAAGAGCGCTCGACCATGACTCCCCCGATCCGGATCCGTTCCCGAAAGTCCTTCAGGTGGGGCGAGGTGTAAAGGCCAGTCCGGTAACCAGCCTGCTGGAAGCAGGCCGAAAGCATATGACTGACCGAGCCCTTTCCGTTAGTTCCCGCGATATGAACGGTACGGATCCTGGCCTGGGGATTGCCCAGCCAGGAACAAAGGCTGATGATATTGTCCAGGTTGGCCCGGTAAGCAGCAGGACCAATATGGCTGAACATGGGCAGCCTGCAATACAGGAATTCCATGGCCTCCTCATAGCTCAACCCCTTTTCCATAAAAAAAACCCGGAAGGCCTTTTCGCCATCCGGGTGCAAATATCCTTAGGGTTGTCTGGAACCGGAAATTATTTCAGGGGTTCGTGAATCCTGGTCTTTGCCCTGGGCTTGGGCCCTTCGGCTTCCTTTTCGGGTTTCCCGTTGCGGACCACCACCACCCCGTCAAAGACATCCAGCAGCAGGGGTTTGGATTTGTCGATCTCTCCGGCGATGATCTTTCGGCTCAGGAGATTGACGATCTCCTTCTGGATCAGCCTTTTGAGGGGCCTGGCTCCGAACTGGGGATCGTACCCCTGTTCGGCCAGGTAATCCAGGGCATAGTCGGAAAATTCCAGCTGGATGCCATTCTTGGCCAGGAGTTTCTTCAGGTCCCGGAGCTGGATGTTCACGATGCTGCGGATCTCGGCTTTCATCAGGGGCTGGAACATGATGATTTCGTCAACCCGGTTGAGGAATTCCGGGCGAATGGTCTGTCTCAACAGATTGATGACCTCAGCCTTGGTGGACTGGACCACTTCCTCCCGGTTCTCTTCCGTGATTTTCTCGAAATTTTCCTGGATGATGCCACTGCCCAGGTTGGAGGTCATGATGATGATCGTATTTTTGAAATTGACCACCCGTCCCCGGTTATCGGTGAGCCTGCCGTCATCCAGCACCTGCAACAGGATGTTAAAAACATCCGGATGTGCCTTCTCAATCTCGTCCAGCAGGATCACGGAATAAGGTTTCCTTCGCACTGCCTCGGTCAATTGGCCTCCTTCTTCATACCCGATATATCCGGGAGGGGCGCCCACCAGCCGGCTAACGGAATGTTTTTCCTGGTATTCGCTCATATCGATGCGGGCCATCATATGCTCGTCATCAAACAGGAAATCTGCAAGGGCTTTGGCCAGTTCGGTCTTCCCCACTCCGGTGGTTCCAAGGAAAATGAAGGAACCCAGGGGCCGCTTTTCATCCTGCAGCCCGGCCCGGCTCCTGCGAATGGCGTCTGCAACTGCAAGAATGGCTTCATCCTGGCCGACAACCCGTTCATGAAGTTCTTGTTCCAGGTTCAGCAGCTTGTCCTTTTCGCTCTGGAGCATCCGGGCAACCGGAATACCGGTTGCGCGGGCCACATTGGCCGCAATATCTTCAGCATCCACCTCCTCCTTGAGGAGGCGCTTATGGGACAGGGACAGGGAGTCCAGCTCCCGGGTACGGGACTGAACGGTCTCCTCCTGTTCGCGGATCTTCCCGTACCGGATTTCGGCCACCCTTCCGTAATCGCCGTTTCGTTCTGCCTGTTCTGCCTCGTGCTTGTACTGTTCGATGGCCGCCTTGGCATTCTGGATCTTTTCGACCAGGTCTTTCTCCTGCTTCCATTTGGCCTTGAAGCTGTCCCTTTCTGCGGTGAGGTTGCCGATCTGTTTGGTCAGGTCCCCCAGCTTCTCCCTGTCATTTTCCCGTTTGATCGCCTCCCGCTCTATTTCCAGCTGCCTGATCCGGCGCTCCAGCTCATCCAGCTCCTCGGGCATGGAATTCATTTCCAGCCTCAATTTGGCCGCGCTCTCATCAATCAGGTCGATCGCCTTGTCGGGAAGGTACCGGTCTGTGATATAACGATGTGAAAGCTCCACGGCGGCAATGATGGCCTCATCCTTGATCCGGACATGATGGTGGGTTTCATACCGTTCTTTCAGGCCCCGCAGTATGGAAATGGCATCCTCCTCGGAGGGCTCATCGATCATCACTTTCTGGAATCTTCGTTCCAGGGCCTTATCCTTCTCGAAATATTTCTGGTACTCATTGAGGGTCGTCGCCCCGATCGCCCTGAGCTCGCCCCGGGAAAGGGCCGGTTTGAGGATGTTTGCGGCATCCATGGCTCCCTCCATCGCCCCGGCACCCACCAGGGTATGGATTTCGTCGATGAAAAGAATGATCTGGCCATCGCTTTCAGCCACCTCCTTGATCACGGCCTTCAGTCTTTCCTCGAATTCTCCCCGGTATTTGGCACCGGCCATCATCCCTCCCATATCCAGTGCATAAATGGTCTTGGACCTGAGATTTTCCGGGACGTCCCCGGAAACCATCCGGTGGGCCAGCCCTTCGGCGATCGCGGTCTTTCCAACCCCGGGCTCTCCGACCAGGATCGGGTTATTTTTGGTTCTCCGGGAAAGGATGTGGAGGGTCCTCCGAATCTCATCGTCCCTGCCGATGACCGGGTCGAGCTTCCCTTGCCGGGCCAGCTCGTTGAGGTTTTTGGCATAACGGTCCAGGGCATGGTACTGGGCATCGCCATTCTGGCTTTTTACAGTGGTGCCCCTGCGCAGCTCGGTAATGGCGGCCTTCAGGCCCTCACCTGTCAAACCCGCATCCTTAAGGAGATTGGCAGTATCGTCACTTCCGGACAACAGGCCCATCAGGAGGTGTTCCACGCTGACAAATTCATCCTTGAATTCCTTGATGGAGGAAGAAGCCCGCAGCAAGGCATTATTGGCTTCCCGGCTCAGGGCCTGACCTCCTTCCCCGGTGGTCATGCGGGGGTAACGGGAAAGCTGTTCGTCCAGCTTTCCCCGGAGGAAATTGAGATTGATGTCATTTTTCTTCAACAGATAATCGATCACCTCCTCGTTTTCTTCCAGGAGGGCTTTCAGGATATGACCGGTTTCAATAGACGGAACCTGTCCGTCGAAAGCCAGTTGCTGGGCCTTCTGGAGGGTCTCCTGGCTTTTTATCGTGAAATTGTTCAGGTTCATGTTCGTTTATTCTCCTTTTTATGACTTGATTTGTATAATATTCCATGGGAATGAAGCAAAATATAATCCAACTCCGGATAACGGCCAACTTGTCATATATGACCCGACGGAACTGCCTGAATTACAGTGTTATGAGCGACATCCTGCTATTATTTCGCTTATAACTGGAAGGTGTGGTTCAACGCCATTCGTCCCGGTAGTTCAGGTCCTGAATATGCTGAAAAACATGCTTCCATGAAATTCGAAAATAAACACCAGGGTCTCGCCCCAAGGAGTGTTTTCTACAGGCGGCTGATGAAAAGTGCCAGCCTGGCCTTGATCATCCTGATGATTTCCCTGTTGATAGGCATTCTGGGGTATCATTATATCGGGAGGTTGATCTGGATCGATGCGATTCATAACGCATCCATGATCCTTTCCGGAATGGGACCTGTGGCCGACATCAAAAGTGTTAGCGGAAAATTATTTTCCTCTGCCTACGCCCTTTTCAGCGGGGTGGTCTTCATTACCAATATTGGAATATTCCTTTCACCCGCCATCCACCGTTTCCTGCACAAACTCCATGTCCAGGATATGGGATAGACCTGAAGACTGCTGTTCCATTCCCCCCTTTAACCTGGTCCTCCTGATCCGGTGTTTGTTGCTCATGCCCCCTCCCCCTGGCGGATTACCCGTAATTTGCGGACACATGGCCGATATCCAGAAATACAGCCACATGATCAAAGCCGAAGCGGCCCGTCTTGGTTTTGCCTATTGCGGGATTGCCAGGGCGGAACGGTTGGATGAAGATGCGGACCGCCTGGAACAATGGTTGAAGGCCGGAATGCAGGGCACCATGAAATACATGGAGGATCATTTCGAGATGAGGGTGGATCCCCGGCTTATTGTTCCGGGGGCCGAATCAGTGATTACCCTCATGTTGAATTATTATACGGAGGAGCTTCAGGATCCAAACGCCCCCAGGATTTCCAAATACGCCTATGGCAGGGATTATCATGAGGTGATCCGGTCCAGGCTGAAGGAACTCCTGAATTTCATCCGCGAGCAAATCGGCCCGGTGCAGGGGCGCGGATTTGTTGATTCCGCGCCGGTCCTTGAAAGAGCCTGGGCTGTAAAAAGCGGTTTGGGCTGGGTGGGGAAAAACGGCAACCTCATAACCAAAAAGACCGGGTCCTTCCTGTTCCTGGCCACGCTCATTGTAGATCTTCCACTTTTCTGCGACCCCCCATTCGCAGAAGATTACTGCGGAACCTGCACCAGATGCCTGGACAGCTGCCCCACCGGAGCGATCCTGCCAGGAAAAGTAGTGGACGCCAGCCGGTGCATTTCCTATTATACTATCGAATTGAAGGAAGCCCTGATTCCGGACCCGGACCGGGAGAAATTGGGATCCTGGGTCTTTGGATGCGATGTCTGTCAGGATGTGTGTCCCTGGAACCGTTTTTCAAAACAGCATGAAGAGCTTGCCTTTACCCCCCTGAAAGAGGTCCTGAATTTCAGCACCAGCGAGTGGGAATCCCTCACCGAGGAAGCCTTCCGGGAAA
>JANWKA010000095.1 GCA_025451655.1 Chitinophagaceae bacterium
ATTTTCCGCGGTGGAATGGGCGGGGTTGAATTTGATATGCATCCCGTTGAACCATGTTGCGGGACCTTTGATCACCAAGGGCGGTATATCTTCAAATGGAGAGTTGACGATAAAATCCTTAACAACCCCCACCACATGCCAGGTAGTTTTATCATCTGGCACCGTCAGGAGCGATCCGACCGGAGATTTTAAGCCCATGGTCCGGACCGCGGTTTGATTCAAAAGGACCGCAAATGAATCCGTTGGATATTGATCAATGTCAATATCCCTTCCTGCAATTAATTGCAGACCGGCGGTTTTTACAAGACCGGCGTCCTCACTGAAAAGGGCGATCGTAGGATCCTCATTGGGCCCTTTCCCCGGCCAGTGGAAACCCCAGGTATTGGCCCCCCTTTCCGTAATGGGGGCCATGGTTTCAGTGACTGCAACTGCGATATGGGAGCGGATCAGTTCCTGTTTAATCAAAGGGTAATTTTCCCCGGTCTTTCCGGAAAAAGCCACGTACAACAGATTATTCTGCGAATACCCTTTATCCCTTTCCTGCACATGGCTGATCTGGTGGCTGACGACCAGGGTGGAAATAATCATGATCGTGGCGAAGGTGAACTGCACCACAACCAGTGTTTTTCTGGGAGAAATCCAGAGATGACTGTTTTTAAACTTTCCTTTCAAAACACCTGCGGGATTGAAGGAAGAAAGAAAAAATGCCGGATAACTCCCCGCCAGCAGGCCTGTACCAGTAATGAATGCTGCCGCAGCAAGCCAAAAGGGAATACTGTTGAAAGGGATGGAAAGCCGGGTGTTGATCAGCCCGTTGAAGGCAGGCAGGGTAAGTTGAACCAGGATTAGGGCCAGGAAGCCTGCAATTGCCGCGGTTAATGTGGCTTCAGCCAGGAATTGGCCGATCAATAATTTCCTGCTGGCTCCAGCCACCTTGCGGATGCCCACTTCCTTAGCCCGCTTTTCGCTCCGGGCCGTGCCGAGATTCATAAAATTAATGCAGGCAATGAGCAATATGAAAGCGGCGATCAGGCCGAACAAACGTACCGTATCGATCCGGCCTCCGGCAGGTTTTCCATTTTCAAACCTGGAGTACAGGTGCCATCTGGAAAGGGGATAAAGAAACTGGGTCCAGATATCGTCCCGGTTGGCGTGAACCCTTGCAATGTTTTTGATTTTATTATTGAAAACCGCGAGGTCCGTATGGGGTTTCAGAAGGACAAAGGTGGTGATCCAGTTCTGCATCCAGGTATCATTCCCCCATCCGAGTTTTTTAAAATAGGCCCAGGGCAATAAATATTCAAAATGAAACCGGGTATTTGGAGGCAGGTCCTTTAGCACCCCGGTTACCTTAAAGTTGTCTGAGGAATCAATCCGGATGATTTTTCCTGCCGCATGCACCGTGCCGAATAACCTTTTCGCCAGCTTTTGGGTGATCACCATGGAGTAAAGGTTTTCGAGCTGGTCCTGGGGATCTCCTTCGGCAACCGGAAAGCTGAACAATTTAAGGAAAGAAGGGTCAACGAAACTTCCCTGAATCCCGGTGAAATGGTGGCCCCCCGCGCTGACCAAAAAGTTATCATAGTCCAGCATCCGGGCTGTAGCCTCCACCTCCGGATATTCCTGCTTTAAGGCAGGGCCTAAGGGCTCCTCAGTCTGGTCAATGGCATTATGGTCCTCCGCCGACAACCCATAGGCCTGGTATAACCGGTCTTTATTCTGGTGAAATTGATCGAAGCTGATTTCGTTGAGAAGCCAGAGCAGGATCAGGACGGCTCCGGCCATGCCGATCGCCAGCCCTGTAATATTAATGACGGAAAATAACCCTCCGCGCCTGAGACTCCGCCAGGCGGTTTTGAAATGGTTTTTAAGCATAAGTCTTGGGTTGATCCCTGGAAAACTTTCGGCCGGACAGGAAGTTACTGATTAAAGGATCATGACCAACTTGCATGGCGAAGCAAGGAAAAAACAACATGGCCTGAGATTTAAATCTTCAGGCCGGCACGGAGCCTGAACAGAAGGAATGAAGGGGGCCAGCGATAAGGCCACCGGGATAATCACCCCGGGCCTGCCTCACATTATTAATAAGTATGCCAGTCCTTTAAATATTTGATAACCAATATTTGCTTTAAACGCCCCAAAATGAATTGTCCGTTTTCGGTACGGCAGGCGTCCGGATTCGATACAGTTTTCCCAAAGAATTTACAAAAGCCAGGGTTTTGGTTCCCAGGCAGGTTACCAAACTCCTAGATGGTGACATATTGTTTCCGGATGGCTTCCAGGGCCATGCCCACCCGGCTTTTCACCATAAACTTTTCAAAAAGGGCTTCCCGGTAACCGTCGATGGTCCTTTCTGACAAATGCATCGCAGCCGCAATTTCCTTGTAAGTCAGGTCGCTGCAGGAAAGCCGGAGGAATTCAAGTTCCCGGTCATTGAGGGTGATTTCCTCCTGGCGAACCGCCCGGGTGAGCAACCTCCGGTAATTTACATTGAACAGGTCCCCATTGTAATACCCGTTCCGGTATACTTCGGTCAGGGCTTTTTCCAGTTCGTCAGGAGAAATGTCCTTGGTCAGGTAAGCGCAGCACCCGGCTTTCAGCATCGCGATGACCGTCTGGTCGTCGTCTTTCATGGACAATGCCACCATCCGGATTCCAGGGTATTTTCCAGAAACCTCAAAAGCTGTTTTTTGCCCATCCAGAACCGGCATGTTCACATCCAGCAGCAGCACATCAGGCAACTGCCCTGATTGTTCCAGGGAATGAAGGAGCTCCCCGCCATGAACCGCCTCCAGGACTACCTCGAACCCGGGCAGGGAATTGATCAGGATGGCCAGGGACCTGAGGAAGAGCCGGTGATCATCCGCAATGGCGATGGTGATCTTCATGAAAGGGGTTTTGATGATGTAACGGGTATCCGGATCACGGCGCAGGTGCCACCCGATGCAGGATGCTCCCAATGGATGGACCCTCCAAGCAGGCCGGTTCGGTACTTCATGTTTTTCAGGCCCATTCCCTCGCGGGAAGGGTCCGCCCTGAACCCGATCCCGTTGTCCCGGACCCGGACTGCGAGTTGGTTCCGGCCCTGGGATACCTCGATACAGATGGCGCTGGCCCTGGAATGACGGATTGCATTTTGGAGTCCTTCCTGGACGATCCGGAAGGCGATGATCTGCTGGTCCGGACTCAGGGATATTTGGTCCGGGGCGTCCAGGGAGATCTGAAGGCCGGTATGGTCCGCCAGCCGCCCGGTCTCCAGGGATAAATTTTCCAGGAAGCTGAATTGCCTCAGCCATTCCTTGTCCAGGGATTTGGAAAGCGACCTGATCTCTCCGATCGCCTGGCTCAGGATATTTTCCGCTGAACCCAGGATCTCAGGGTCCTGGCCCGGACTCCGCCGGATCGCACCCAAAAGCAGTTTGGCACTGCTCAAAAGCTGGCCGACATTATCATGAAGATCCCGACTCAGGGCAGCATAAGTCATTTCCTGAACTTCCACCCGGGAAAGAATCAGTTCCTTTTCATACTGTTCGCGCATGTTTTCCTGTTGGAAGACCAGGTCATTCTGCTTTTGTCGGGCATAAACAAAAAACACCAGGAAGGATATGGAAAAGACAAAGATCACACACCCTGCGATGAAAACTATCTTCGAAACATGGGCAGTTTGGACATTCGGTCCCTGTAGTAGCAAACAAAGAATGCTACACATAGGAGCAGGTAATAGAAAATGTTGGATGTGATCTGGAGCTCATGAAAGAACCGGATGGCGTATTTTAATTTCCAATAAGTCAGGTCGGCCTCTGTGGTCAGGTTGAGGAAAAGCAGCCCCTGGTAAATCAGGCAGGCGCAACAAATATAAAATAAAGGATCCAGGATTAAATTATGATATTTTTCGCAAAGCAGCCGGTATAAATAATAAATGGAAAGCAGGATGATGGTAAGACTGTATACCCTTAGGGAATTCGTGTGAAGGGTCTTCCAGCTGCCGAGAAAGGTTAATTCCACTACGCTGAAACCGACCACCAGTCCCGCGATAACCGGTATCCATTTTTTGGCCGGGGAGGCCCTCAGCATCCTGAAAAAGACGTAATACCAGGTGATCATGTCAAAGAATGAGAAGATGTTGTAGCTGGTGTCCCGGTTATAAACCTTCGGGATATGGATATAGGGTACGATGAATGATTCATTCAGGACGGTGATCCCAAGCAGCAGCACAATCCATCTCAGGTATTTGGGGGAAATAGACCGGAAGCAAAACAATCCGACGATGAAACTGAAATATTCTATGATCAGGGAGGAATTCATGCCCCGCGGCCTATGAACTTTTTTTCATCCTGACGAGCCCGGATAAAGGTCATCTCCTTTGCAATCTACGGTATCCGGCGGACAGGGATTATTGTAATTGTATACGGCCGGGATCACCCCTTTGGTTTTTTCGGTTGCAGGGCTTCCGCTGAAATAATCCCGGTGATAGGGCATTCCGGTGGTACTGTCCAGGGCGGGGACCGTTGCTGTAAAAACCACACTCAATGTTCCGGAGGGAAAGGCAGAAAACCATTCCGAATCGGCCTCATGGTTGGGAACGATCGTGTCATATTCCTCCACATACATCCTCAGCCCGTCAAGGTTCGGATTGGAATCCATTTTCGCCGCGTAATATTTAATCAATCCGGCATTGATCCAGACTTCTTTCAGCATTCGGGGTTCCTTCAGGAACATGCTGTCCTGACGGAAAAACCCAATAAAGCGGCGGGCAGTCTCAACCGGGATCGGCCCCGACTCCGGCAGGCCCGATCCCATGGCAGGGGGAAGGGTGCCCCTGGTTTTTACCGGGTTGCCCGTGCATGCATCCAGGAGGAAAATAAGGGAAAGGGTCCAAATGATTCCTGGTTTCATTTTCAATCGGTTTAGGCCGGAAATCTAACGGGAGGGTAATTGGAAATCCAGGGCATAAATCCCCAAACTGTCGGGGAAATTCCCGGAATGGAAGGGGAGTTGGAACCGGGCTTCCCTGAACCAATCTGATCCGAACATAATAATTTGATTTATAAGAAGCTGCAGTTTTAAAATAGATCCCGGTCGGAGCCATTTTGAGTCCTGGTTTGGGGAAAATCCCCTTCAACCGGGGAAATTCCCCCTATTACCGGAAAGCACCGGGTGGTTTTTTTACAGGAATCCGGGAAAGCCCGTCCCCCGCCAGGAGTATGGAGCACCCGGACCCCTATCAAGGTTTTTGATTCCCTATTATTTTAGTGGCAGGTTTCCGGGATATCCAGGTTGATTTTCAACAGGGATATTTTGGGAGCCTGTCATGATAAAGGCCTCCCTGGAAGGAAATAATTGAAGAATCCGGAAATATGGGAATACTATCCCTTAAATTTCCTGGAGCTGGATTGGATTTCAAATAACCGGGACCATCAGATTCGGGATCCTGATAGAAAATATCAGCCGGAAATTCCCGATTTATTTTTTTAAGGAGTAAACCGGATGACTGAAAAACTCCAAAATTTTTCGCAATCACGACTAAGGGAAACCAACCAGGGAATTATTACTCCCACATTTGAGCGTATCAATGCCCACTTCAATCGTGGGGACGGGTTACAAAACCACTCATTTGCTGTAACGATTTGATTTTTCATGATTGCGAAAATTATGTTTTGCTGCAAATCATCGATTTATGCATAGCGGAAACTAGTAATTTTCTCAAATTATGGAGTTGGTTTCCCTTATACAGGTCCAAAACCTGGGCAGGGGCATCCGGGCGAATTTAAGGTCAGGGGACTTTAATGGTTGGAAACAGTTTTTGCGCATGTCCTTCAGACCCATGGCATCGGAAAATAACCTGGGTTGGGATCCAAAACTGCCAGGTAAAAAGCTCACGAAAATTGATCTTACAGGGTTTATGAAGATTTGGCGATAGCCGGCCTTCCGGGACGGATAAATTATTTTTCATATTTGAGAAAATCCCGTTTTCAAACGGCGGCACCCCCTTTTTATTTTAGCATTTTTGCCGGTACTTTCTTACCTTCGCACCCTTTCGTGAAATAATTCATTCCGTAAGATGAAATTATCTCAGTTCAAATTTGACCTTCCCCTTAATTTAATTGCCCAGCACCCGACCAAAGCCAGAGACGAGTCCAGAATGATGGTGATCCACCGCAAAACGGGTAAGATCGAGCACAAGCATTTCAAGGACATCATGGGATTTTTCGGAGATAAGGACGTCATGATCGTCAACAACACCAAGGTTTTCCCAGCCCGTCTCTATGGCCGCAAGGAAAAGACCGGCGCGAAGATCGAAGTGTTCCTCCTCCGGGAGCTGAACAAGCAAAATAAGCTGTGGGACGTGATTGTTGATCCGGCCCGTAAGATCCGGGTGGGTAATAAACTCTATTTTGGGGACGATGAATCCCTGGTTGCGGAGGTGATCGATAACACGACTTCCAGGGGAAGGACCATCCGGTTCCTGTTTGAAGGGTCCGAGGAGGAGTTCCGGGCCGTTTTGAATGTTCTTGGAGAGACCCCCCTTCCCAAGTACATCAAGCGCAAACCTGAAGAGGAGGACAAGGAAAGGTACCAGACCGTTTATGCCAAATACGAGGGAGCCGTAGCCGCCCCCACCGCCGGACTCCATTTCAGCAAGGAGCTCGTAAAAAAGCTGGAGATCAAAGGGATCAAGTTCGCTGAAGTGACCCTTCATACTGGCCTCGGGACCTTCCGGCCCATTGAGGTGGAGGACCTGAGCAAGCACAAGATGGACGCGGAATATTTCCGGATCGATGATTATGCGGTCAAGATCGTCAACACGGCCAAGGAAAGGGGAAAAAGGATCTGTTCCATCGGGACCACAACCATGAGGGCAGTGGAATCCTCCGTGACCGCCCAGAAACTCCTCAAGCCCGCCGAGGGCTGGACCAATACCTTCATTCACCCTCCCTATGAATTTTCCATCGCTGATGCCCTGGTCACCAATTTCCATTTGCCAAAGACCAGCCTGCTGATCATGGTCTGCGCCTTCGCGGGATATGACCTGATCATGGATGCTTACCGCCAGGCCATCAAGGATAAATACCGTTTCTTCAGCTATGGCGACGCCATGCTGATCATTTGAACGGACCATCATCCCATCCATAATCCCAGGAGATGACCCATCCCCAAGGAAAATTCGCGCTCATTATGGCTGCAGGCCTCGGTCAGCGGATGGGTAGCCGCATCCCCAAGCAATTTCTGAACCTCCGGGGGATCCCCATGGTTTGCCATAGCATCAACGCGTTCTTTCAGGCCTGGGAGGACATCCAGATTGTCCTGGTGGTCCCCGCCGGTCAAGACCGCCTCGAGACCCAGATCCGGTCCAATCTGAATGGAAAGACCCGCCTGGCTTGGATTGAAGGAGGGACCTCCCGCTATGAATCAGTGCAAAAGGGGCTCTCCCAGGTCCGGGACCCTTCCATAGTTTTTGTTCATGATGGGGCAAGACCCCTGGTATCGCAGTCCCTGCTCATGCGATGCCATGAACAGGCAATTTCCAGGGGAAGCGCCATCCCCGCAGTCCCGATACCAGACAGCCTCCGCATCATCGGACCCGGGGGAAGCCATGCCGTCGACCGGGAAGCCTACCGGATCACCCAGACTCCACAAACTTTCCGGTCTTCTCTGCTCCTGGAGGCTTTTCGACAGGCCTTTCAACCTTCCTTCACCGATGAAGCCAGCGTGGTGGAAGCCGGTGGAGGGAAGGTTCATCTCATCGAAGGGGAGCACCGCAATATCAAGATCACCTATCCCCTGGACCTGGTCCTTGCGGAAAGGATCCTGGAAGGCAATGCCCTTTGACCCTGATTTTTTTTGAATTATTTGATCAGCCGTACCGGAAAGGGAAGGGTGTTGCGTGTCAGGAATGCAAATTGTTCCTCCCTTGCTCCGAATCCTTCATTGAAAAAAGCAATTCCGGGAATATCGGACCCCGTAAAATCCAGCTTCAGGCTGGTGCCGGCATTTTTCCGGATGAATCCGTCCACCAGGAATTGACTTGCCCCTGATGACCTGGCACCGGGAGCATTGCCGGCGATCAGGTAATGGGCCTTTCCTCCCCCGAAAAGAAAAAACGCCCCTGAAAGCAGATCGCCGCCGGGACTCCGTACCCCAAGGGTCTTTCCCAATCCGGTGGACAGGGCGTAGGTGGCCAGTTCCAGAAATTTCCGGTAATGGGAGGGGCGCAGGGAGGTAGTTTCCTGGAGTTTCCACTGGCAGAGCTTGACGATCTCCTGCGGTGAAACCCCGGTTTCCAGGATCAAACCCGAATTTTCGGCCCGGTGGGTATTTTTCCGGACCCTGTCGTGATATCCCCTGGATAGCTGGTTGTAGGGAAGGTTCAGTTCCAGGAAGTAGCTCTTGCGGTACCGGATTTTCCATTTGTCCCCAATGCCTTCATCGAGGGGATTGCCACTATTCAGGTGGACCTGGACCAGCCGGAACCGTTGCGGCACCTGCTGAAGAAAAGCCCCCGTCATTTCCGGGGAAACCGGGGAAGGGCTGTAGATGCCGAGCTGCTGGGTGAAGTAGGGGGGGTAGATATAAGAGATCCCGAATTTCCGGTTCCAGGGCAAGGGCATCACGGCTTCATAGTCCCCCAGCACCAGGCCCCCCCACCGGGCCAGCCGGTCCAGGACCCAGGTGTAGCCAAAGGCATTGGCATTGATTGAATGATCGAGGGTTCCGTTCCAACGCTGCGGGTCGATCCCGGTTCTGGGCAGGTATTGAATGGAGTGGGGCAGGAGGCGGAATTGGCCCTGGATCGGAGGGCTTTACCGGCCCTGTTTTCTCAGGATGGTGAGGAGGGTATGGGTCATGATCTTGAAATCCAGCGCCAGGGAAATGTTCTCCAGGTAGATCAGGTCATATTTCATCCTCTCGATCATCTGGTCCAGGTTTTCCGCGTACCCGAATTTCACCATGCCCCAGGAAGTGAGTCCCGGCTTCACCTTGAGCAAGTGCCCGTAACCCCGGTTGCGTTCCATGATCTGGTCGATATAATACCTGCGTTCCGGCCTGGGTCCCACAAAACTCATTTCCCCCATCAGGATGTTCCAGAGCTGCGGGAGCTCGTCCATCCTCCATTTCCTCATTTCCCTGCCCCATTTGGTGACCCTTGGGTCATCCGGGGTACATAACGCCGGACCGCCGGATTCCGAATCCCGGTACATGGATCTGAACTTGAGGATATGGAATACCCTTCCCTTGATGCCAACCCGTTCCTGGCTGTAAAGGACCGGACCGGGAGAGGATCTTTTGACCCGGATCGCAGCGTAAGCCATCAGGGGGGAAAGGAGGATCAGGCCGAGGGTGGCTCCGATCACATCGATCAGTCTCTTGAGGTGCTCCTGCCATTCGGACATCAGCCCCGGCCTGATCTCGGTGAGCACCGCCCCATAAACGTTATTCATCCGCACCGATCCGGAAAGGATATCGTACATATCCGGGATCACTTTCAGGATCACTTCTTTGCCGCTCAGCCGGTTGATGATATCCACCAGGCGGTGCTTTTCGGATTTTTCCATGGCCAGGATGACCTGCTGCACGTTGTTCTGATCCAAAATGCGTTCCAGCATGTCGATGGATCCCATGTTGGGAAGATAGCTGCCCAGCCCGTTCTTTCCGTCGGATTCAGGATAAATGAAGCCGGTGACATGATATCCCAGGCCTTTTTGCTGGGAGAGTTCCCGATGGAGGCGGATCGCGGTCTGACTGGCGCCGATGATGATGGTGTTATACCGGACCAGGCCATGGACCAGCTGGTGGCGAACAATTTGAAGAAGGCCGAGTCTTCCCGCGAAAGTGATCAGGAACTGGAGTCCCAGCAGGAGGAAAAATTCCTGGTAATACCGGTCATGGGTCATCGGGGGATGATCCAAAAGGAGGATGAAAAACAGGACCACACATCCGATCGAAGCCCTGATGAAGGTCTGAAAGAACTCCATGATCCGGGATTTCTGATAGGGGTCGCTGTAGGTCCCGGTGATATAAAAGAGGATGACCCATCCGGAAGAAATGAGGCACAGGATGAACCAGGCACCCAGGGGAAGGTGGACTGGAAGGTTCCGGGGGTCGGTATCAGGAAGTATCAGGATTCTGCGAAGCACCAGAAACAGGGACCAGGCGATCATTGCCGCAAGGGCATCTGAAAGCATGTACAACCAGGTTTCTATTTTCTTAGGGAATTTCATGGAATCAATCTGGATCCCCGGGCGGCAGCCCGGGCAATTCAGGGAGCATAGGGTTTATTGATTTTGGACAATATTTGATGAGCGATGTCCATGGCCTGGAATCCGTCTATCGCGCTCACGGCAACCGGTTTATTGGCTGTGATGGCATCCCGGAAACTTTCCAGCTCCATGGCGATGGCGTTGGTATCCTCCACGGTCGGGTTCGCAAGCGCAATGGTTTTTTTGCCGGTTCCGGTGTCTATTTCAAAGGTAAACAATCCCTCGTCTCCGTTTGGGGATTTTAATTTAATGATCTCGGCTCTTTTATTCAGGAAATCGATGCTGATGTAGGCATCCTTCTGGAACAGGCGCATTTTACGCATCTTTTTCAGGGATATCCGGCTGGAAGTGAGATTCGCAACGCAGCCGTTATGGAATTCAATCCGTACGTTGGCAATATCCGGGGCATCGCTGAGGACCTGGACCCCGCTCGCCGAGATCCGGCTTACAGTAGATTTAACGATGCTCAGGATGATGTCGATATCGTGGATCATCAGGTCAAGGATGACGCTCACATCTGTACCCCTCGGGCTGAACTCGCTGAGCCGGTGCACCTCAATGAACATGGGATGAAGGGGGTACCCTTTCAGGGAAAGGAAGGCCGGGTTGAATCGTTCCACATGACCCACCTGGAACTTCACATTGGCCTCGGTGAGCAGTTTGAGCAGGGAGGCAGCCTCTTCCATGGTATTGGTCATGGGCTTCTCCACGAAAACATGGCGCCCTGCCCGGACCGCCATCTGGCAGAGATCGAAATGCTGGGTGGTTGGGGCTACGATGTCCACCGCGTCACTTTCCGCGAACAAATCCCCGGGATCCCTGAACCGCCGGATTCCGAACCGGGAGGTCGCCTGTAAAGCAGCCTCATCATCGGGGTCATAAAAGCCTGAGATTAACAAACCCGGGATGGAAGCCAGCTGGTTGAGGTGAATTTTCCCCAGGTGACCCACTCCGAATACCCCGATCTTAACCATGGATGATGGATTCTAGTGACAGTACTTGGGTAAATTTAATGCAGGCTGGCCATTGCCAGCCTATAAAAGGCCCTCATCGGCAAAACTGAAATACCCCTCCCGGGAAACGATGATATGATCCACCACGTTGATATCTAAAAGCTTCCCCCCCTCCCTGAGCTTCCGGGTCAGGGCCAGGTCAGCTTCACTGGGCCTGAGGTTCCCTGAAGGATGGTTATGACAGAACACCAGGGAGGCTGCTCCCTGGTCGAGCGCCTTTCTGAAAACAATCCTGGGGTCTACCACGGTGCCGCTCATGCCCCCCTGGCTGATCAATTCCATATGGTTAACCCTACCCGCATGGTTTAGGAAAAGCATGCCGAAAGATTCATGGGGCTGGTCGGAAAATGCCGGCTGCAGGAGGGCCGCCGCATCCCTGCTGGAACGGACGACCGGTTTGGAAGCCGGACGAACCATCTGCCTTCTTTTTCCGATTTCCAGAGCTGCCCGTATGGCAACCGCCTTGGCAGACCCAATCCCTTTGATTTTCATTAATTTACTGATACTAACCTGGCCGACTTCCTGCCAGTTTCGGTGGGCCAGATTCAGCACTTCACGGGCGAGGTCGATGGCCGACCTTTTTCCCCAACCGGTGCCGATAATCAGGGCGATGAGCTCGGAATCGGTCAGGTTTTCCACCCCGGCCCGAATCATTTTTTCTCTTGGCCGGTCTCCGGATGCCCAGGACTTGATCCCCCGCTCCCTTCGCCCATTGGAAACGCTGTCCCTTCCGGCCTGATCCTCAGCTTCCTGTGCCATTCTCCGGTTTTGGGCCAAAGTTAGCCCATCGGAAGATGGGACCCTTTTTGGAAATCCCCCAGGGAGGAACCTCTGGGGTAAAATGGGCCGGAGGAAAGGCCCCGCTCAAGGGCAGATTTATCCGGGGAAATGCTCCTAAAGGCTTAATTTTGCTGCTCTTTTCTGCCCCAATGCACTCTTCAGTCAAGATATTTTCCGGAAACTGTTCCAGGTACCTGGCCGATAAGATCGCAACCATCTATGGAACGAACCTGGGCAAAAGCCTGATCCAGCATTTCAGCGACGGGGAATTTCAGCCCGTATTCCTGGAAAGCATCCGGGGAGATTATGTTTTCCTGGTGCAAAGCACCTGTGCCCCTGCCGACAACCTGATGGAGCTGCTCCTGATGACCGACGCGGCACGAAGGGCTTCGGCCGGATACATCACCACGGTCATTCCTTATTTCGGTTTTGCCCGCCAGGACCGCAAGGATAAGCCCAGGGTAGCCATTGGATCCAAGCTCGTGGCCAACCTCCTGGTCGCGGCAGGGGCCAACCGGGTGATCACCATGGATCTTCATGCACCCCAGATCCAGGGATTCTTTGATATCCCCGTGGACCATCTGGACAGTTCCGCAATTTTCATCCCCTGCATCGAAAGCCTGAACCTGGAATATCTCACTTTCGCCTCCCCTGACGTGGGAAGCACCAACCGGGTGCGGGAAGTGGCCTCCTATTTCAATGCGGAAATGGTGATTTGCGACAAGCATCGGAAAAGGGCGAATGAAATTGCTTCCATGGCGGTGATCGGAGAAGTGGAAGACAGGGACATCGTGCTGATCGACGATATCGTGGATACCGCGGGAACCCTGACCCGGTCCGCGGCCCTCCTGAAGGAAAAGGGTGCCCGGACTGTCCGGGCCTTTTGCACCCATCCTGTATTGAGTGGTGATGCATATGAGAACATCGAAAACTCGGTGCTGGAAGAACTGGTGGTCTGCGATACCATCCCCCTGAAAAGGGAATGCTCGAAAATCCGGGTTGTGGAGACGGCCCAATTGTTCGCCATCGCGATCCGCAACACCCACGAGAACAAATCCATTACGAGCCTTTTCATTCACAGCCAGCGCCGCAACGCGGTGAACCAGGCCGCAGAACAACAGATCATCAATCCGATCTGATACCCAACTGAAAACTTTTTCTGAATCCATAATGATTATATGAAGACGATACACATCGAAGGACAGCCCAGGAGCGGAACCGGGAAAAAAGCGGTCCGGCAAATCCGTTCTGAGCAACTGGTGCCCTGCGTGATCTACGGAGGTCCGGAGACCGTGAACCTCCAGGTTCCCGGGACCGCCCTGAAGTCCCTGGTCTACACCCCGGATTTTCAGCTGGCCGAGGTTACTGTAGGAGATAAGAGCTACCGCTGTGTCCTCAAGGACCTCCAGTTCGACCCGGTGACAGACCGGTTGTCCCATGTGGATTTCCTGGAACTGGTGGAAAACAAGCGGATTACGGTAAACATCCCCATCAGGTTCACCGGCAATCCCCAGGGGGTTAAGGACGGCGGAAAAATGACCGTCAAGATGAAAAGCCTGAAGGTTAGGACCCTTCCCAAAAATCTGAGGGAGCATATTGAGGTGGACACCGGGTACCTGGAACTGAACAAAAGCATCCGGGTGGAAGATGTGAAACTGGAAGGATTTGAAATCCTGAATTCCCCCAGGATTCCGCTGGCTTCCGTGGCCCTGACCCGGGTTTTGAAACAGGAAGAAGCTGCCACCCCGGCTGCTGCCACAGCGCCGGTTGCCGGCGCTGCCCCGGCAGGTACCGGTGCCGCGGCTGCCAGCCCGGCGGCCCCCGCCGGCGGTGCCGCCGCACCCGCCGCACCGGCCCCCCGTACCAAGGGAGCCCCTTCAAAAGGCGATAAAAAGAAATAAGGCCCAACGGTCCAGGGATTCGATGCTCCACCCCCGGAGCGGTCCCGGGACATTTTTGGTCCCGGGTGGCCATTTCACAACCCCAATGCCCACTTTTAAAAAAAATTGAGGTTTTGTATGCAGAATCCGGAAAAACATTAAATTTGTTCTATATTGGTAAGTTTAGGGTATGCAATCTTTAGGAACGCAAAGCCTGGAAACCGATACCCTGAAGCTGATTTTGAAAAGCCTGCCTCCTATGAAACCAGCGTCCGTAATGCGATGAAACATCGCAAATAACGGTAGTTGGCCTGTCTTCTTACCCCTTGAATGAACCACTGAAAAACCCCGGAATACCGGTTTCGGAACCCACCGGCTGGCACCAATTTTGGGTTTGAATCTCCGGGTTCCCGGAATCAACGGAGCCCGAGGGTAACAAAAAAATAATTCGGGGTAATATTAAATTACATTAAATATGTGTATCTTGTAAAAGTATTTTATAATCAGTATTTTGTATTTTAGATTTTTTTAAATATTTAATTCATCCTAAAAGTATAAACGATTTAAAAATTATAGTTTTATGAAAAAAATTTACACCCTGCTGAAAGTGCTCTTTCTGGTTCCGGCGGTTCTTATGTTTTCCTTCAAGAGTCACGCCCAGGTGGTTATGTATCTGCTGGATACAAATTACAACCCGCTTAGTGATGTACCGGTGGACAGCACCCCTTTTCAGGTGGTTCTGGATCAGGTGCCGGGGACCATCGACCTGACCAAGGTGAACGCCTTCATCCAGGATCCGGATTCCAGCGGGGTAAAATTCTCCATAGGAGCGGCGCCTCAATATTATCCGGCTGCTGACACCAGCAGTTTCGGTACCGTCGTTTATCCGAGGGTTTACCTTTCCATCAATACCCCGGGGCAACCCCGCGTGCAGGCTGTAACATTCAAGATCACCTTGCGGTCCAAGGTTCCGCCATTCCCTTCCAGGACCAAACTTATATTCGCCCAGACTTTCACTACTGCGTCAACGCTTCCAATCGTATTGGAATCCTTCACGGCTACTCCGCTGGGATCCACGGCGATCCTGCGGTGGTCGACGGCCTCTGAGCTGAACAACAAGCAATTCATCCTGCAGCGCAGTGTAAACCCGAAAATATTCGAATCCATTGCCAATATCAATGGTGCAGGCACCAGCACGGTTAGGCGGGATTACCAGTATTCCGATAACAACCTGATTGACGGATTGTATTACTATCGCCTCCTGCAACAGGATTATGACGGCAAAGTCACCGTGTCCCAGGTAGTACAGGTGGAAATTAACGGCCATTACCAGGGCAGTGTTAAACTGTTCCCCAATCCGTTCACCAGCACGATCAACTTTTCAGGGATCCAGGCTTCTGACCTGAAGCCTGAATTCGTCCGGGTAACGGATATGTCCGGACACATTCTGCCGTTCCAGATTTCCAACAACAACAAGATCATCCTTCAGCCCAGCCTTCCTTCAGGAGAATATTTTGTCTCCGTGAAAGGAAAGACTTATAAGATCATCAAGCAATAATCTGGTTAACGTTCCGGGAAAAAAGTGGAATCTTGCAGGTTCCACTTTTTTTTTCCCTTTTCCGGATGGGCATTCCCGGTTTCGGCCCGGGCTCCCTGGTCGTCTGGTTCCCATTTATATTTTCTCCAGAAGAAATTCCGGGCTTTGCGGATAGCCCGTTTAAACGGCAGGAATGGATTTCTTTCCCATGCATTAAATAAGCAATTCAAAGGAATTGTTCTTCCCGCCCCGGCCTGGAGACAGCATGATCCGCCGTATATTGCGTGGGCTAACCTAAGGCAATGAATTACCTGATCACCGGGCTGGGAAATCCCGGACCCGAGTATGCACATACCCGTCACAATATCGGTTTTGATATTTTGGAAGCGCTGGCAAAGACCCATGGACTGGAGTTCCGGTCCGGAAGGCTGGGGGAGGTCGCAACCTGGAAATCCAAAGGAAGGACCATACTCCTGCTGAGGCCATCCACCTATGTGAACCTGAGCGGGGAATCCGTAAAATACTGGATGCATAAGGAAAAAGTCCCCCTGGAGCACCTGCTCGTTGTCGTGGACGATATCGCCCTGCCCCTGAGCGCCCTCAGGCTCCGTCCCGCTGGCAGCGACGGGGGCCATAATGGTCTTAAAAGCATTGCGGGAATACTCGGGACCGAGGAATTCTGCAGGCTCCGGTTCGGGATCGGAAAGGATTATCCCAGGGGGGGGCAGGTGGATTTTGTGCTAGGCCCCTGGAAGGAGGAGGAGGTTAGCCTGGTCGGGCGAAAAACTGCCCAGGCGGTCCGGACGATCGGCGAGTTCATATTCAGCGGCCCCCAGGCTGCCATGAACTCGGTTAACAGGTTGGTTTTTGAATGAGAATTTGCCCGGGAAATCAACCTGACGTATTTTACCCTTCCGAAATGAAGATATTACCTGAATGAAGATTATTTGCGTGGGCCGCAATTATCCGGAGCATGCCCGGGAAATGAAAAGTGAAGTACCCACCGAGCCCGTCCTGTTCATGAAGCCGAAATCGGCCCTGCTCCAGCCCGGACAGCCCTTCTATTACCCGGAATTCACCGACGAGCTTCATTACGAATGCGAGCTGGTCCTCAAGATCTGCAAGAACGGTAAACAGATCCAGGCCCCGGCGGCCCATGTGTATTATGACAAGATCACGGTTGGTATCGACTTTACTGCGAGAGACCTACAGACCCGGCAAAAAGCCAAAGGCCTTCCCTGGGAAATCGCGAAGTCTTTTGATAATTCGGCGGTGGTGGGATCTTTCCAGGAAATCAGCTCCATCCCGGACCTTAAGGAAATCAATTTCTGTCTCTATCGCAACCGCCAGATTGTCCAGCAGGGAAACAGCAAGGACATGCTTTTTGCTTTCGATGAGCTCCTGGTTTATATTACCCGTTTTTTTTCGATTAATATCGGCGATCTGATCTTCACCGGGACACCGGCCGGGGTTGGCCCGGTGGATCCCGGGGACAAACTGGAAGCCTTTATTGAGAATGACAGCCTCCTGGAATTTGATGTGCGTTGACCTGAGGCTCCCCTTCTGAATCCTTACATTTGCCCGAAGCCAATGGCTCATGGATTTTGAACTTTTTCTAAAGGCCTACCGGTTGATGTGCACCGCCAGGGCCATGGCGGGACGCTATGAGGCTAACCGGCAGGTCTGCCGCTACGTTCATTCCACTTCCAGCGGTCACGAGGCCATCCAGATCGCCGCAGGCCTCCAGCTCAAGTCATATGATTATGCCTGTCCTTATTACCGGGACGATTGCATGCTCCTGGCGATGGGTTACCGGCCCTATGAACTGATGCTCCAGCTCCTGGCGAAGGCGGAAGACCCCTTCAGCGGGGGCATGTCCTATTATTGCCATCCCAGCAACAGGCAGCAGGACAAGCCCATCATGATCCACCAAAGCAGCGCCACCGGGATGCAGGCCATTCCGGCCACCGGGATTGCCCAGGGAATCCGGTATCGGGAGCTGATGCATCTGGATGATCCCGGGAAAAGACCGGTCGTGCTTTGTTCCATGGGAGACGGCAGCGTTACAGAGGGGGAGGTGAGCGAAGCCTGGCAATTCGCGGTGCTTCAGGGTCTTCCCATCATCTATCTGATCCAGGACAACGAATGGGGTATCTCCGCACCCGGAAAGCAATCCAGGGCGATGAATGCCTATGAATACGCGGCAGGATTCAGGGGGATGGAGCGGGTTGAGCTTGACGGAACGGATTATGCAGAATGTTACCGCTCCATGGAAACCGTAATACGGTATTGCAGGATCTCCCGCAAGCCCATCCTGGTCCACGCCAGGGTATGCCTTCTGGGACATCATACCTCAGGGGTCCGGAAAGAATGGTACCGGAGCCCGGAGGACCTCGAAATGCACCGCAGACAGGATCCCCTTCCCAGGCTCAGGGAATATCTGCTGCGGGAGGGTCAAACTCAGGAAACGCTCAGGGAAATTGAATCCGAATCGGAGGGCCTGGTGGCCGGGGATTTTCTGGAGGCCACCCAGGCCATGGAACCGGATCCCTCCTTCCTGGGGGATCAGGTTTTTGAGCCCACCCCCGTAACGGCGGAGACCGGGGTGGTGGCACCACCCGGTGCCGCCAAAGTGATGATGGTGGATGCTGCGCTACACGCCATTGAGGAAATCCTGGATCAACATCCCGAAGCGATCTTTTTCGGCCAGGACGTGGGAAGGCCCCTGGGAGGGGTTTTCCGGGAAGCGGCCCTGCTCGCTGAGAAATTCGGGGACCACCGGGTCTTCAATACCGCCATCCAGGAAGCATATATCATTGGTTCCTGCAGCGGCCTTGCAGCCACCGGAGTGAAGCCGATCGTGGAAGTACAGTTCGGGGATTATCTCTTTCCTGGAATAAATCAGCTGGTCACCGAACTTTCCAAATCTTTCTTCCTGACCCGGGGGAAATTTCCGGTAGGGGCAGTAATCCGGGTGCCGGTAGGAGCCTATGGGGGAGGAGGCCCATACCATTCCGCCTGCGTGGAATCCACCCTGCTTTCGATCAAGGGAATTAAGGTCGCGTTCCCCTCCAATGCCGCGGACCTGAAGGGACTGATGAAGGCTGCCTTTCTGGATCCGAACCCGGTGGTTCTGCTGGAACATAAAGGATTATACTGGAGCAAAGTTCCTGGCACCCAGGACGCGCAAACTCTGGAACCGGCAGCTGATTATATTCTGCCACTCGGAAAGGGAAAGGTGGTCCTGGCTGCAGACCCGAAATCGGTGCAAAACGGGGAGACGGTATGTGTAATCACCTACGGGATGGGGGTTTATTGGGCTCTTCAGGCCGCTGAAAACCTGGCAGGAAGGGTGGAAATCGTGGACCTGAGGACCCTTTATCCCCTGGATGAACAGTTGGTCTTTGATGCGGTGAAAAGACATGGCAAATGCCTGGTACTCACAGAGGAACAACTGACAAATTCTTTTTGCCAGGCCCTGGCAGGAAGGATCGGAAGCAATTGTTTCCGATGGCTGGATGCTCCTGTACTGACCATCGGCGCCCTGGACTTTCCCTCAGTACCTCTAAATGCCGGGTTGGAATTATTGATGCTTCCCAATGCCCAAAAGGTGAGGACAGGGCTGGATTCCCTTTTGTCCTATTGATCCTGAAAGATATTTCTATCTTCATATTCCCAAAATATCCATTATGAAATATATGATCCTCTATAGCCTTCTTCTGGCCAGCCAGTTCGCCATGGGCCAAAAAACTGCGCCCAGAACCACCCGCCAGATCCTGCTGGACCAACTCAAAACCACCCATAACAAGGAGGAATGGTTTGTTCCCGTAAATGTGGCCATTGCAGGGTTGACCGCAAAACAGGCCAACTGGAAACCGGATTCGGCAAGCCACTCCATCGCCCAATTAACCTATCACCTGATTTATTGGGATGAGGATGAACTGGCCCTGTTCAAGGGCGAAAAGCCAAGACCTTTTAACGGTAATAATGATATCACCTTTGAAAACCTGGATCACAAAACCTGGAGATCCACGGCGGTCACCATGGACAGTGTATTGACTGCATGGGAAAATGCAATAACTCAGGCCAGTGATGCCAAACTGGAGAAATGGTATGACATCATCGCCCATGTGAGCACGCATAATGCCTATCATATCGGAGAGATTCTTTATGTCAGGAAACTGGAAGGGGTATGGAATCCTGCTAACGGGGTAAGGTAAAAGCGACCGGTTTTCAAGTATGGAATTTTTGCGAAAACCTATTGTGGGACCCATCGATGATAGGATTACCCCGATTATCCTGATCAAAATTAACCATCCAGGCCTATCAGAATTTCCCTTTTTTCGAAAGTCATTTCTCTATTTTTCCGAAGGAACTGAATATACGGTTGGCGGAGCCAAACAAATCATTTCCACTTCCACTCCCCCTTCCAGCGCTGGATGAAGAATCACACGATTTACTGGGAACCAACCGAATCGTGTCCAACCGGAAAGAAATGTCCCTTGTTCCCAAACAGCCTCAATATTTGGTCTCATCCCTACATTTTTCAAAAATGCCGAATCCCCTTTTATTCAACTGGAATGAGTGAAATAAATCAAGTGCATTTTTTTTAACAGGATTTCATTGCTCATTTGGATCAAATCGAAGAAAGAGAAATTCCCGTTTCCTCTCTTTTGACTCCAATTATTTTCACCCACTTGGGCTTTATTGGTGAAATCCGGGTCATTTGGTGTTGCATATTTGTACCCGCATTCATTCATGAAATTCCCTAAAGGGAAAAAACAGGAAAGTTATGCTGCACGGGGTGAGTTGGTCTGAATATGAGGAATGGGTGATTGCAGTTGTTATTATTTATTATTCGATCACAGCATTCATACTTTATTTCCCGGCTTTATCACGGCAGGTTTTCCTGGCAGGCAAAGGATTTGTGAATGAAAATAGAAATAGGGAGGAGTCTCTTTCCGAAAATCTCCGGGAAGATATCCCGGCAAAAAATGTAGAAACGAAAGAGTTTAACCAAGACCAAATATTCATAGCACGCCAGGTTTCCTCCGAGGTTGTTGAAATCATTTACCAGGCAGGGGAACAGAAACAACTCAAAAAGCAATTGCTGGCGCGGCTGAATAACATAATGATGAAATATGACAGCATTTCGGATTCCAAGGTTAAAAATGCCATAGACAATCTGGTGAAGCACCAGTGTGAAACGGTTTGCTCCATCTGCCTGAATGAGGAGGAACAGCGAATGCTGTGGAAAGGCAGGGCAGGTGGAGCTTTTTTGTAAAAATGGAAATAGAATGAATTGAATATCAACCGGTTTTTGTTTTTGCAGTGAGGACTGTGAAAGATGTCTCCATCCGTCCATAAGGTTGGAAAAGTTGATGGATGGGTAAGTAGGTTGGTGGCGGATGGAGCTCTTTTCCAGTTTGCGATCGGAACCCAAAAGCTGATAAAATCCACGGGAATGAGGGAGAGAGATAAGAGGCACCTGACCGGTTTTTATATCCGGCTGGTTTGCTTTGTCGCCAGCCTGCTGGCATGCCATTGGTGCATGGCCCAGGCAGCAGATGGTAATGCCGGTATCACTCAGGCGGCAACCCAGGTCAAGAGCTATTTTGATGCAGGGACCAACCTGATGTATGCCATCGGGGCCGTAGTGGGGCTTGTGGGTGCAGTCAAGGTTTTCCAGAAATGGA
>JANWKA010000096.1 GCA_025451655.1 Chitinophagaceae bacterium
CCGCTGTTGACGGGGCCTCCCGCAATAAAAACCCCTGCTGTTAACGGGTAGTTGAAAATCCCTCCCCGGGGATCGGAAACCGGGGTGGCTGAGGCTACCCGCACTGCACCGCTTGTTCCGACTGTGAGGGCCATGATGCCCTTACCGATTGCCCCGGTGCCAAGGTTGGCGAGGCATCCGTCTGAAGCTCCGATGACGAAGGGGATCCTGTTTTTTAATCCCATTTTCCCGGCATAGGAATCCTTAAGGAGGGTATAGGAAGCTCGGGTGCTGACAGGGGTGGATAGGCGTTCCGGCCCCAGGCCGGCAAGGCGGAGGGCGGGAGGGTACCATTGCCCCGACCTGATATCCAGAAGACCGGTAGCAGCAGCCAGGGAAATGTCAATGACCCAGACTCCGAAAAACCGGAAGAAAATAAATTCTTTGATCGAAACGAACCGGTCTGCCCTGCGAAACAGGGCGGGCTGGTGCTTTCGCATCCAGATCAGCTTGCAGAGGGGGGACATGGGATGGACCGGCGTGCCGGTCCTGCGAACCAGGGTCCGGGACCGCCCGGATTTTTTCAAGGCAGAAGCCTCCTCCCTGCTTCTGCTATCGGCCCAGGTGATCACCGGGCAAAGGGCAATTCCGCTACCGTCCACGGCCATCAGGCCATGCATGGCGGCACTGAATGATATCCCCTGGGGCTGGGATTTCATTTGCCTGACCACGGATCGGATACAGGAGAGGGTCGCTCCAAGCAGGATCTCCGGATCCTGCTCGCTGTATCCGGGTTTGGGCTGGGATATCTGGTAAGGGATATGTTTTGTTGCTTTCACTCTTCCCGACGGAGTCATGGCGATCGCCTTGGTCCCCGAGGTCCCGATGTCCACCCCGATAAAATAATCCATGATTAAGGAACTGAATTTAAAAATTGTTATAATGGACTGGCCTGCCCATCCTTATAAAAAAATGAGCATCTTTTGATCCAAATTCCTAAATTACAAGCCTTCTTTCATTTTCCTGTCCAATCCTTCCCAAATGACAGATTTCTCGATCCGGAAACAAGCCAGGACCTATGATGTATGTATCGTTGGATCCGGAGCCGGTGGAGGCATGGCGGCCTACATTCTTTCCAGGCAAGGCATTAAAGTGGCCCTGCTGGAAGCTGGTCCCATGTTTGACCCCGCCAATCCCAAACAACGCACCCAGCTGAAATGGTCCTACGAATCTCCCCGCAGGGGGGCTGGCACCACCCGGCCCTTCGGTGATTTTGATGCGGCTTATGGGGGCTGGAACATAGAAGGGGAGCCCTATACCCAGAACGGGAAGACGGAATTCAACTGGTTCCGCTCCCGGATGATCGGGGGGAGGACCAACCACTGGGGAAGGATATCCCTGAGGTTCGGACCGAACGATTTCAAGCACAAGAGTCTTGATGGCCTGGGAGACGACTGGCCCATCGGCTATGATGACGTCAAACCCTTTTATGACCGGGTGGACCAACTGATCGGAGTCTTCGGAACCCGGGAAGGAATCTTTAACGAACCGGACGGTTATTTTCTTCCTCCTCCCAAGCCCAGGCTCCATGAACTTTTCATCCAGGAGGGAGCCCGGAAAGCGGGGGTGAAAGTGATCCCGGGCAGGCTGTCCATGCTGACCCGCAGGATCAATAATGAACGCCAGGCCTGTTTCTATTGCTCCCAGTGCAACCGGACCTGCCAGGTTTATGCCGATTTTTCTTCGTCATCCGTGCTCGTCAAGCCGGCGATCGCCACAGGTCATGTGGATGTTTACACGGGAGCCATGGCACGGGAAGTGCTGACCGGTAAAAACGGACTCGCAACCGGGGTATCCTATATCAACAAGGACGACATGCAGGAGTACCAGGTGAATGCGAAGGTGGTAATCCTGGCCGCGAGTTCCTGTGAATCCGCCAGGCTCCTGCTGAACTCCAAATCTTCCGTGCACCCCAACGGCCTTGCGAATTCCAGCGGCGTTGTCGGCAAATACCTCCATGATTCCACGGGCACCGGGAGGGGAGCCACCCTTACCAAGTTGTTCGGTCGCAAAAGATATAACGAGGATGGGGTTGGGGGCATGCATGTATATTCTCCCTGGTGGCTGGATAATAAAAAGCTGAATTTCCCCCGGGGGTATCATATCGAATATGGAGGCGGCATGGACATGCCGGGATACGGGTTCGGATGGGGAATCGAGGGGGTGAACGGAAAATACCCAGGCAGGGACGGAAAGACCAAGCCGGGTGGGGGATACGGTGCCTCACTGAAAGATGATTACCGGTATTTCTACGGAGCGGGATTTGGAATGGCAGGAAGGGGGGAATGCATCGCCCGGGCAGACAATTATTGCGAAATCGATCCCTCCGGGGTGGTGGACAAATACGGCATCCCGGTGCTTCGGTTCAACTATTCCTGGAGCGACCATGAGATCCAGCAGGCCAGGCACATGCACGATACCTTCGAGGAGATCATCCACAATATGGGTGGGATCCCGGACGGGGAAAAACCCGGCCCGGAATCCAACTATGGCCTGGCCAGACCCGGGGAGATCATCCACGAAGTGGGAACGGTCCGGATGGGAGACGATCCCAAAAGGGCTCCGCTGAACAAATACAACCAGGCCTTTGACTGCAAAAACCTGTTCGTGGTGGACGGCGGACCTTTTGTATCCCAGGCGGACAAGAACCCGACCTGGACCATACTTGCCCTGTCCATGCGCGCTTCGGAATATGTGATGGACCAGTTGAAAAGACAAAATATCTGACCGGAATCCTTTAAAGTAATTGCTATGGATAGAAGATCATCCCTGAAAGCGCTGGCACTGGGCTCCCTGTCCTCCGGAGTCCTGCTGGATGCCTGCAAACAGGAAGAGGAGAAAGCCCCCGCATCGCCTCCCAGCCCGATTGCCCAGTGGGACGCATCCTCAGGCAGGCTTCCCGAGGAAGTGGACCGGGATCAAAAACTGGAAGCCGATCAATTTTTTACCAGTCACGAGATGGTAACACTGGGCTTGCTGGCAGATATCATCATTCCCGCGGATTCCGTTTCAGGAAGCGCCACGGACGCCAAAGTCCCTGATTTCATCGAATTCATCGTCAAGGACCAACCACGCCATAAGACCCCCATGCGCGGAGGCCTGAACTGGCTGGACAATGAATGTCGCAGAAGGTTTGACAACGCATTTTCCGCCTGCACCCACGCCCAGCAGATCGAAGTGGTGGAAGATATCGCCTGGCCATCCAAAGCCCGGCCCGAAATGGCCCAGGGGGTTGCGTTCTTCTCCATGATGCGGAACCTGACCGCGACCGGATTCTTTTCCAGCAAGATCGGGATCGCCGATATCGGATACCAGGGCAATACGCCCAATGTCTGGGATGGAGTACCGGAAGATGTCCTGAAGCAATACGGGGTTTCCTATGACGCAAAAACCCTGGAAGAATGCGTGAAAGCGGAGGACCATGACAAGATTTTTACCTTCAGCTGATTCTTAAGCCAGACCGCCAAATTGATCATAACGGTAACCAAGCCACCATTCACCAAAATCCAAGATTATGGAAGAAAAGAAATCCAGGAAGTCCGTAAGCCGCAGATCCTTTATCCGCGACTCCTCCATTGCCGCAGCAGGCTTTTATATCGTTCCCAGGCATGTCCTGGGGAGAGGCTTTATCGCTCCCAGCGACCAGCTGACCATCGCTTCGGTAGGCGCGGGCGGAAAAGGGGGAGACGATATCCGTCATTTTACCCGGAGCGGCAAAGGCAATGTGGCCTTCCTATGTGATGTCGACGATCGTCAGGCTGTAAATTCCCGAAAACTCCTTCCCAATGCAAAATATTATAAGGACTGGAGGGAGATGTTCGACAAGGAATCCAAGAACTTTGACGCGGTCTCGGTGTCCATACCGGATCATAACCATGCCATCGTGGCATTCAATGCCATGAGCCTGGGAAAACATGTTTATGTCCAGAAACCCCTTACCCATGATATCTACGAAGCCCGGACTCTTACCCAGGCGGCAGAAAGGTTCAAAGTGGTCACCCAGATGGGGGATCAGGGGTCCTCTGGCGATGGGGTCCGCCAATTGATGGAATGGTATAATGCAGGAGTGATCGGGGATGTACACACCGTCAACTGTTATACCAACAGGCCGGTATGGCCCCAGGGTGTGCTTTGGCCTTCCAGCCCGGATCCTATTCCCGCCGAGCTGAATTTCGACCTTTGGCTGGGAACCGCCCAACAGCATGATTATTTCACCAAACTGCTCCCGTTCAACTGGCGCGGTTGGTGGGATTTTGGTACAGGCGCCCTGGGGGATATGGGTTGCCATATTGTCGGACCGGTGTTCAAGGTTCTTGGACTGGGGTATCCCACCGAAGTCACCTGCAGCTGCAGCACGCTTTATGATGGCGTGTTCGAGGAATCCTACCGTCCGGACAGCGGACCAGTATCCTCTTCAGTCCATTTCAAATACAAGGACAAGAACGGAAATGAGGTGAAGCTGAACTGGATGGACGGCGGAATCCAGCCGGAACGCCCCGTAGAGCTCGGACCCAACGAAATCATGGGCGGAAAAAGCGATGTCGGTAACGGAGTGATCTTCGAGGGAACGAAGGGAAAGATGATGTGCAGCACCTATGGGATGGACCCCTCCCTGCTTCCGACCAGCAGGACTGCCGAGGTTCATGTTCCACAGACCATCCCCCGGATCCCGATGGGGGCCGAAGGACATTATGTTCAGTGGATCGAAGCGGCCATGGCAGGATATGAAAACGGGAAAACGGATTCTCCCTTCGTGGGCTATGCCGGACCACTCACCGAATGCATCCTGATGGGCAACCTGGCACTTCGCAGCTTTAATTACAGGGATCCGAAAACCAAGGACTTTCCCGGAAGGGGAATTACCCTTCAATGGGATGGCCCGAACATGAAGGTGACCAATTTCGACCTGGCCAACCAATACGTGAAACGGAATTACCGGGACGGCTGGAATCCGATTTCCATCTAAACTAAAATTATCCTGGTTAAGGGGATGCCCGGGCGCATCCCCTTAATTTTTCGCTAAATTCTTCTCTATGAAAATGAAGATCTTTTTCATTGCCTTCCTGGTCCTGTTCTCCGGTATGCTGGTCAGCAGGGATACGAGTGCCCAGAATAGTCCGATCCGGGTGGCTTGTGTCGGTAACAGCATCACAGAAGGTGCTGGAAACGCGGATAGCACTTACCCCAAACAATTGCAGGTTCTGCTGGGAGATGGATATGAGGTAAGGAATTATGGCCTGGGAGGAAGGACCCTCCTCAGGCATGGGGATTATCCCTATTGGAAGGAGGCTAAATTTACCGAAGTGAAGGATTGGAACCCGCAGATTGTAATTATCATGCTCGGTACCAATGACACCAAGCCCCAGAACTGGAAATATTCAAGCGAGTTTATTGGTGATTACAGGGATTTTGTACAATCCTTTCTTCAATTACCAAGCCATCCGAAAGTCTGGATTTGTTATCCGGTTCCCGTATTCAAGGACAACTATGGGATAACGGAAACCATTATGAAAGACCAGGTCATCCCGGATATCAAAAAAATAGCCAAGGCCGAAAAGGTTCCCA
>JANWKA010000097.1 GCA_025451655.1 Chitinophagaceae bacterium
CCTTTGAGAAAGATATAGTTTATGATTCCGCCAGGAACGGATACCGGTGATCCGTTGCCGGAACGAAGGTTTCCTTGATGGTCCGGGCACTCAGCCAACGGTATAAATTCAGCATGGAACCGGCCTTATCGTTGGTTCCGGAGGCCCTTGCCCCTCCGAAAGGCTGTTGTCCCACAACGGCACCGGTTGGCTTGTCATTGATATAGAAATTCCCCGCAGCTTGGGTCAGCTTCCGGGTGGCCAGCACGATGGCCTTTCGGTCCCTGGCAAATATGGATCCCGTCAGCGCATAGGGGGAGCTGGTATCCACCAGGTCCAGGGCTTCCTCGAATTTTTTTTCCTCATAAACATAAACGGTCAGAACCGGACCGAAGACCTCCTCGCACATGGTGGTGTAATGGGGATCCGTGGTTTCAATGACCGTAGGTTCAACGAAATAACCTTTGGATTTATCCAGTCCGCCACCGACCCAGAAGTTCACGGAATTGCTGTTTTTCGCGTTCCCGATATAGGCACTGATCTTATCGAATGATTTTTCATCAATCACGGCATTCACAAAATTGGTAAAATCTTCCGGGGAACCCATTTTCAGGGATTTCACCTGCTGGACCAGCTTACCCTTGATTTCCCCGGCCAGGTTGTCGGGCAGGTAAGCCCTGGAAGCCGCAGAGCATTTCTGTCCCTGATATTCGAAGGCTCCGCGGACCAGGTTGGCCACGACCGCATCCACATCCGCGGATGGGTGCACCAGGACGAAATCCTTTCCCCCCGTTTCGCCGACGATCCGGGGATAGGTTTTGTATTTATCGACATTGGCGCCAATGGTTTTCCACATGGCCCGGAATACCTGCGTGGAACCCGTAAAATGCAGCCCTGCAAAATAGGGATGGGAAAAACAGGCATCCCCGATGGTTAATCCATCGGCATAGACCAGGTTGATCACCCCGTCGGGAAGCCCGGCTTCCAGGAAGATTTTCATGATCAACCGGGCTGCGAAGATCTGGGTATTGGCCGGTTTCCAGACCACCACGTTGCCGCAGAGGGCCGCCGAACCGGGCAGGTTTCCGGAAATGGCGGTAAAATTGAAGGGGGTGACGGCCAGTACAAAACCTTCCAGGGGCCGGTACTCCATCCGGTTATGAACTCCCGGCCCTGACGCGGGCTGCTGGGCATAGATCTCACCCAGGAAATGGACGTTAAACCGGAGGAAATCGATCAATTCGCAGGCGCTGTCGATTTCCGCCTGGTAGGCGTTCTTGCTTTGGCCCAGCATCGTGGCTGCATTCAGCTGGTACCGGTATTTGGTGGCGATCAGCTCCGCGGCCTTCAGGAAAATGGAAGCCCGGCTTTCGTAACCGGTTTCCGCCCAGCCCTGGCGGGCCTTCATGGCCGCCTGGATGGCGGCATCCACGTGGCTGCGGTCCCCCTTGTGGTATTGGCCCAGCAAATGGCCATGCTCATGGGGTGGCCGGATATCCACCAGATTTCCGGTTTTCACTTCCCTGCCGTCAATATACATGGGGATTTCGGTAACAGTTTCCTTGAATGCCTTGAGCTGGGCCTTCAGGGCGGTCCGCTCCGGGGATCCCACGGCATAATGCCATACGGGTTCATTGGCTGGCCTTGGATAAAAAAAAGGTTCATTTCCCATTTACCGGATTTTACGAAAAACAATTTAAGGTTTTTCTTCCTGGTCCATCATCAGGTAAGCCTTAATGAAGCCATCGAGGTCCCCGTCCATGACCGGCTGGATATTGCCTACCTCATAATCCGTCCGGTGGTCCTTGATCATTTTGTAGGGGTGGAAGACATAGGAGCGGATCTGTGATCCCCATTCAATCCTCCTTTTCGTCGCATTGGCTGCCGTTTTTAATTCCTCCCGTTTGCGCATTTCCGCCTCGTAGAGCCTGGATTTGAGCATGGTCAGGGCCTTTTCCCGGTTTTCTCCCTGGGTGCGGGCCTGCTGGCACTCCACGATGATCCCGGAAGGGATGTGTTTCAGGCGCACCGCCGTTTCCACCTTGTTTACATTCTGGCCTCCTTTCCCCCCGGAACGGTAAAATTCCCAAACCAGATCGGCAGGGTTTACCGCGATCTCAATGGTTTCATCCACCAGGGGATAAACATAAACGGATGCGAAAGAAGTATGCCTGCGGGCATTGGAATCAAAAGGAGAGATCCGGACCAGGCGGTGCACCCCGTTTTCGGCCTTCAGGAGGCCATAGGCAAATTCCCCGTCGAATTCCAGGGTGGCGGATTTGATTCCGGCCCCTTCCCCGTACTGCACATCGATCTCGGATAATTTCCAGCCCTGCTTTTCCCCATACATCCGGTACATCCGCAGAAGCATTTCAGCCCAGTCCTGGCTTTCTGTTCCTCCCGCCCCGGAATTGATCGTGACCACCGCAGGCATTTCATCCTCCGGCTTGTTCAGGGTGGACCGGAACTCCAGGTCATCCAGTTCCTTCACCGCATTCCGGTATGCGGCATCCATTTCCTGTTCGGAGCCTTCACCGCCCTTGTAGAATTCCTGTAAAACCGCACAATCCTCCACGGAGGATTTGGCCTTTTGGTAAAAATCGATCCAGAATTTATTGGTCTTGATTTCCCGGAGTACGGAGGCAGCCCGCGCACTGTCATTCCAAAAACCCGGAGCCGAGGTCAGCATCCGGTCTTCATCCAGTTTGGCCAATCTTTCCGGGAGGTTAAAGAAACCTCCCCAGGACCGCCAGGCGGTCCCTCATATCCTTCAGTTGTTCGATGGTCATAGCGGCGCAAAGATAGGGGTATTCGGGAATAGAAAAAAGGCGCTCAAGGCCTTATCAACCAATTTATTATAATCCATTTTCCCGGCGGCTCCGGAAATTCCCAAACCATTGTTTGCTATATTTACGCAAATGATCTCCCATGTACCGAAACCCGGTTCCCTGCCTGCTCGCGTTTTTCCTTTTTATTTCCTGTAACCAAGCGAAACAAACCCCCATGACCCAAAATAACCAGGCCCCCCGGATCCGCGAGGAAATCTGGGGAACCCTGAAGGACGGGCGCACCGCCCATTTATACAGCATGGATAACGGGAAAATGAAGGTGGTTGCCTCGGATTACGGAGGGATCATTGATTCGCTGATGATGCCCGACCGCCAGGGACATGTTTCCAATATCGTCCTGGGATACCCCTCCCTGGATTATTGCCTGAACCTGAAGGCCAACTATCCTTATTTCGGTGCGATCATCGGACGTTATGCCAACCGGATCCGCAATGGAGCGTTCACCCTGGATGGAAAAGATTACCACCTGGCCCGGAATAATGGAACCAATTCCCTCCACGGCGGCCTTGTTGGCTTCGATAAGAAGCTCTGGAAAGTCACCCCGGGCCATTCCGGGGATACCAGTGAACTGGAGTTCACCTGCACTTCCAGGGATATGGAAGAAGGCTTCCCCGGGAATCTCACCGTGACCGTCCGGTATGAGCTGACCCCTGACAATGACCTGATCCTGGATTATGCTGCCACCACCGACAAGCCCACCATCCTCAACCTGACGAACCATTCCTATTTCAACCTGTCTGACCACCCGGACAGCCTGATCTACGACCATGAACTCTTTTTGAATGCGGATCATTTTCTTCCCATTGATTCCAACCTGATCCCGACCGGGGAAATCCTGGACGTCCAGGGCACCCCCATGGATTTCAGGACCGCAAAACCCATTGGAAGGGACATCGGCGAACCCTCCCAACAGTTAAAATTCGCCGGAGGCTATGACCAGACCTGGGTGCTGAATAAAAAGCAGATGGATGCCCTGACCCTTGCCGCCCGGGTCCGGGAAAATTCCACAGGAAGGGAAATTGAAGTGTACACCACCCAGCCGGGCATCCAGTTCTATTCCGGAAATTTTCTCAAGGGCCTGGAAGGCCGGGACGGGACCATCCTGACCGGGAGGGAAGGATTTTGCCTGGAGACCCACCATTTTCCGGATGCGCCCAATGTGGGCTATTTTCCCACGCCGGTCCTCCGTCCCGGTCAGACCTATCACCAGACCACCATTTTCAAATTCAGGAATTTTTGAGGGGGTCGGGGTTCCTCAGGCTAAAAGGGAATCCACGAATTCCGGGAGATGGAAGCATTGTAAATCTTCCATCCTTTCTCCCACTCCGATATATTTTACGGGAATTTTAAGCTGGGCCGATATGGCCAGGACAATGCCTCCCTTTGCCGTTCCGTCCAGCTTGGTCACGGCAATTGCCGTTACTTCAGTCACTGCCGTAAATTGCCTTGCCTGTTCCAGGGCATTCTGCCCGGTGGATCCATCCAGTACGAGCAAAACTTCATGGGGCGCATCGGGAAGGATCTTCTTCATCACCCTCCTGATCTTGGCCAGCTCATCCATCAGATGGACCTTGTTGTGAAGCCGTCCCGCGGTGTCGATCAGGATCAGGTCCAGGTTCCTGGCGATCCCGCTTTGAATGGCATCAAAGGCAACGGCCCCGGGATCGGATCCCATGGCTTGTTTTACGAGGGGTACCCCCACCCTTTCGCTCCAGATGGCCAGCTGATCGATGGCTGCTGCCCTGAAGGTGTCTCCTGCAGCCATTAACACCGATTTCCTCGCTTTTTTGTATTGGTAAGCCAGCTTGCCGATCGTGGTGGTCTTCCCCACTCCGTTCACCCCAACCACCAGGATCACATAAGGCTTTTTTTCAAGAGGGGCATCAAAATCAGCAGGGGTCCCGGAGCCGCCGGGAAGCCCGATCATTTCCTCCTTCAAAAACCCGTTCAGCTCGGCCGTGTTCAGGTATTTGTCGCGGGCTACCCGCTGCTCCAGCCGGGCAAGGATTGCCACCGTGGTTTCCAGGCCGAGATCGGAGGCGATCAGGGCTTCTTCCAGCCCGTCCAGCACCTCCTCGTCGACGACCGATTTTCCGGCGATGGCCCGGCTGATCCGGCTGATCAGCCCCTCCTTGGTCTTTTTAAGACCCTGGTCCAGACTGTCCTTCCGCTCCTTTGAAAAAAAATGAAAAACCCCCATGCCCTGCTTTTTTTAATGAAAAAAAGCCATCCCGGGGATAGCTTTCAATGACCTGATCAGGAAACTGGATTTATTTACGGTTCAGGAAATCCCTGATCTTGTCCTTGTGGACAATGCCCTCCTGAAAGGTATAGGATCCGGATTTGGCAGATTTCACGGCCTTGATCACCTTGGTCCAGTTCTTAGCCTCGGCCGCCGCCTTCTGGTCCTTGGTCTTGATCGCTGTCTTTGCCTGTTTGGCCATAATTTAATCAGATTTTAAAGGATCAGGATTTAGGATTTATTTGATTTCCTTATGCAGGGTCACCTTTTTCAGGATCGGATTGAATTTTTTCAACTCGAGCCTTTCCGGGGTGTTTTTCTTGTTCTTGGTCGTAATATACCTGGAGGTCCCTGGCAGGCCGGTGGTTTTATGTTCCGTGCATTCCAGGATCACCTGCACCCGGTTTCCTTTCTTCGCCATATGAAATGATTATTAAAATCCAATGTTCCCAGATCAGATCTTCTGTCCAGCAGCCCTCAATTCCTTTACCACGGTATAAAGTCCTCTCTTGTTAATGGTTTTCAGCCCTTTAACCGAAACCTTCAGCGTGATCCACTGGTCTTCCTCGGCCAGGTAAAACCTCTTTTTCTGGAGGTTGGGCAGGAACCACCGGTTGGTCTTCACATTCGAAAAGGACACATAATGACCGGTAACCGGCCTCTTTCCCGTGACCTGGCAAACCCTGGACATAATTATTCAAATTTTGGAGGTGCAAATGTCGTCATTTCCCCGGGATTTAACAAATGGACTTTGGGCTCCTCATCCAAAGGCAATGCGGTGGAAACGAAACGGTTCGGGGTTCAAATTAAATTCAGTCAACATGCAGCATCAGGACCAGTTTTCTTGTCTTTGGTTCAGGAAGGCATATTCCGGGAAATTGGCATCATTTTTATTCGGTTCAGGCTATGAAATGGTTGATTACCATATTGATTTTCCTGGCAGCCGCAGGAATTCTGGTTCCGGTTATTTTGCATAAGCTGCTCGGCCATGATGAGTTTGACGCTTCCAAGGATCTGTTTATCTGATTTTTGCCCCGTTCATTCATCCACCCATTTTTCCATTCCCGGGGCCGGTCTCCAATGGTCCGCCGGGTTATAGTAATGGTAGAGCAGGGCGGAAAGGTGTTTGATCAGCATCCATCCCTCGTTTGCAGGTTTCCAGCTGGTGTCCGTGAGGTTTTTGGTAATCACGCTGAACACATAATCCCCTCCCTTGCTGTTGACCAGGACCGTTTCGGACCTGGAGTCATCCACTGCGCCCTGTTTGGAGGCCGCCTGGACATAGGGCGGTATCTGGGAAAGGGCCTCCCCGTCCCAATAAATCCGGATCAGGTTCCGGTACATCCTTTCACTGGCAGCAGGATTGATCACCTTTCCGTCCCGGATCATGGTGAACAGGCGGGCCATCTCCCGGGGGCTGGTCTGGCCCCAGCCATACAGGTCACGGGCCGCCTCCCTTCCGGGGGTCCTGGAATTCACCCGCATCACCTGGAACCCATGGTCCGAGAGCCATTCGTTGATGGCCTGCCCTCCACCTGCTAGCCCCTGGCACCATAATGCGGCGGTATTGTCGCTTTCGGTGATCATGAGCATGACCAGCTTGCTCAACAGGATGGTCGCGCTGTCATGAAATCCCCCGAGGATATCGACTCCTGGATAAAAAAGCGAATCCCGGTAGGTCAGGGTCTGGTCGTAGGAGAGCTGGCCCTGGTCGATGCGGTTGAACAGGCCGGCCATGATGGAGACCTTGATCATGCTGCAGGTGGGGAATATGGAATCAGCCTGAAACCCGGCGGACCTTCCCGATCTGAGGTTCTTTACATAGATTCCGGCTGTGCCGTGGAATCCTCTGACGAGGTTTCGGATCCTGGCGGTAAGCACCGCGTCGGTCCGGTCCTGGGCCTTCAGGGGAGCGGGCGCGGTTACCCCCAGGGTAAGGACGACCAGCAGGGACAGGAGCCCCAAATTGCTCTTCATAAAACGGGTTTGAATCAAAGGATCAGTGCATCAAAATTGCGCATCCCGATCTTTTTCGTGGAAATAAATCCCTCCCCAAAGGTGACCCCGATCATTTTTCCCATCATCCGGGACCTGTAGATCACGCTGTCCAGAAATTCGGGGGTGGAGATATAGGTCTGGATTTTTTCCCGGGGGGGGGCCAGGAACTGGCTTTTGAAACATTTGATGGCTTGCAGCTTCTTTTCGGCAAAAGCACTGATATCCACAATGAAATCGGGTTCCAGCCACCGGTCCTGGATAAAATGAAAGACCTGGGAAGGACGCCAGGCAGCCTGGGATTTTCCACCTTCCAGGGTCCGGACCTTGATCAGACCGGCCAGGAAACAACTTTCCACGACCAGGCTGGAGGCCCTTCCGTGATCCGGATGACGGTCTGCCGGGGCATTGGTCAGGACGATTTCCGGCCGGTAGGCCCGGATCGCCCGGATCAGTTTCTTCTGGCTTGGCGGGTCGTTGCGGAAAAACCCGTCCGGAAGTCCCAGATTCTCCCGGATGGAAAGACCCAGGAGTTTACCCGCTTCCCGGGCTTCCAGGGCCCTGGATTGCGGGGTCCCCCTGCTGCCCAGCTCGCCCCGGGTCAGGTCCAGCACCCCGGTTTTTTTCCCCATGGCCTGATGAACCAGCAGGGTGCCGGCGCAGGAAAGTTCGACATCGTCAGGATGGGAGGCGATGGCCAAAATATCCAGTTTAATCATGGGAATCCGGAGCGTGGGGGCTAAAATAAGGAAAGTAAAATTATTCCGGCCCAAAAGCAGCCAGGGCCAGGCTGGCAGTATTAATTATAGCTCCTGTAGCTCCCCACAGGGTTACCCTGTTCGATCTCCCGGACGATGACCTCGATATCATTGTCCTGCTGGATATCATAATCGGTCTTCAGATTGCTGTCAAAGAAGAAGGCCACCGTCTGCCAGAAGCGGGCTGAAAATCCGCCCCTCAGCTCCCGGATGATGTCATAGCAATTGGTGCCGGTCTGTCTGGAGATCAGTTTCAACAGGATTTTCCCCTGGTAGATGGTGAGGTCCTCCAGTTTCGGTCCAAACTCCTTTTTGAGCTGCCTTTCCTCCGATGCGAGATAGGCTTTTTTCTCCTTCCTGTCGGTCATTGAAGCCAGCTTCGCATTGACGTTTCGCAGGATGGCGCTGGCTTCCACCGCATAGGGATACGTGGTGTAAACGGCATACCGCAGGCGGGACCATTCCTCCATCCTGCGACGAAACCGGGCGGGCATCTGGGCATCAATCACCACTTCAGGCAGGTCCACCAGGGGCAGGGTATCCGCGCCGACGATGATTGCCCAGGTCCGGACCGTATCGACCCGGGCCCGGGCCTGGGCCTTCCCGTTGAGGCCAAAGCCAAGCTCCATCCCCAGGACAAGGAGAAAAAGGGGGATCGACCGGTTATGTCTGGTCCAGGGGTTCACGGCACAAATTTACGGATTCACCTGCTGCCGGACCTTTTAACGGGAACCCAAGGGTCTTTTGTATCTGTAATTCAACCGGATGGGAGTAAGTCAACCGGGATTTCACCCGGGTCAGGTTCCCTCCAGGTATTTCTTCAGGTATTGCTCGATCAGGGAGCAGGGGAGGAATACGGGCTTTTCGGTAATGTTCAGGGTCATCTGGCCGTCCTGAACCTGGTAATTTCCACTGATTTTTCCAACCGGTGTGGGGGAACTGAAATGACCGCTACTGGCATCCCCGGAAAAAACACCCCCTGCCTTGCTGATCCCCTCCCGGGCCCTGATGACCCAATCCGGGGGATTTCCAATCCATGGAAACTGAAACAGGCAGGACATAAAGACGATTTTCAAAAGGTATCCCCAACCGATCCGGTCTTTCATCAGATCATGGCCAATTGCTGCACCCGGGCCCACCCTGCAAACCTGCAAACCCCCAGGACGGAAAGCAGGAAGGGGAATCTCATGATCCGGTTTTCAGGGCAGGGGGAGGCCGGGAAGATTTCGGGGGAGCGATTTTTTTGAAAATGCTCACCGCAAAACCCAGGATCATCAGGATCGTTCCCATCCAGAGCAGGCTGATATAGGGAAAAAGATAGGCTTTGAGCACCACCCAGTCGTTCTGCTGGCCGGATTGCCTTATGGAAAGTTCGATCTTCCGTTGCTCGGGAAGGATCTTGTCAAACTTCAGGTACAGGCCAAGCTGGGTCACTGTATCGGGAATATTGTTTTCATAGGTGCTGTCCCGGATATAGTAGACCGGGTATGCCTTGAACTGGTCGCTGTCGCTTCCGTGGATGGTCAGCCGGGCTCCAACGGCGATATCCCCGGCCATGGGCCGGTATCGCGGGGTGACCGGGTGGCTGTCCAGTCCGTCCAGGCGGATATAGCCATCGGCAAAGAAAACGGTATCCCCTACCCCGATCAGGTGGGCTTCATAATGGCTGGTGTCCCGGATCTGGGTGGGATCGTTGACCAGGGTCAGATAGGTATAGATATCATGGGTAAAATAATGTTTGGAGGCCGGGCTTGAAATCAGGCCTTCCTGCCCCTTGGGATTGATGAAGGCATTGGGATACAGGTTGAAACTTTCCTCCACCTTTCCTGTCGCAGAATCCCTCCTGACATAACTGATCTTGTAGAAATGTTTCCCGTCCACCCTGGAAACGGAATCCCCCCGGTAGGTCAGGTCATAGCCCCCCATTTCCATAGGCACTTCCCGGTACAGGAGCACATTTTCCCTGGAGTCCTGCTTACTGTCCTTGGGGAAAGCCCCGGTCAGCAATCCCATGGGGTCATGGGAGATTACCGTCTTGCGGGAGGAGGAAATCAGAATCCCCAGCAACATCAGCCCGAAGCCGGCATGGGCAAGCGAAGGGCCGGCCGACCGCATTTTTCCCCGGATCATGAACAGGATATAGCTGAGGTTGGCGATGATGGCATAGACGCTGCAAAACATCAGGATGAGGATGGCAGCCAGGAACCCCCCACCGAAACGGTCATAATGGATATCTCCATAAAACAGGATCAGGGAACCCAGGATGAGAGAGACCACCGTGGGCCAAAGCAGTTTCTTTTTCAGGTAAGCCATCGGGGTCCCCCTGAATTTGAGGTATTGGGTCACCGCAATCCCCAAAGCCAGGAATATGGCCACGAAAACCTCGATCCGGTTATAGGCAAACTCCCTTTCCACCGGTTCGGCGAAATGGGTCCCGAAGATCCGGTTCCAGACCGGAATGGAAGTGATCACCAGGATGAAAACGGCAGAGATGAACAGGACGAGGGACCCGATGAACATCCAGAATTCCCGGGAGTCCAGGGTCTCTTCCTTTTTCATGGAGGGAATATCCCTGTTTTTGCCGATCAGCATCCCATAGGCGGGAATCAGGAAAATGGCCAGGTAGATCAGCAGCTGCCCGCTCATGCCCAGGTCCGTAAAGGCATGGACAGAGGTGTTCCCCAGGATGCCGCTCCGGGTCAGGAAGGTCGAATAGAGGATCAGGATAAAGGCGGTGATGAAGAAGAAAAAGGCCGATTTCAGGGCATGGCCCGTATGCTTGAATGAAACCGCTGTATGAATACCGGCCACCATGCAGAGCCAGGGTACCATGGAGGAGTTCTCCACGGGATCCCAGGCCCAGTAGCCCCCGAAATTGAGGGACTCATAGGCCCAGGCTGCACCCATGATGACCCCGGTGGCCAGGATCATACCGGAAAAAAGGGCCCAGGGCAGGACCGGCCTGATCCACTCGGTATACCGCTTCTTCCAGAGGGCGGCAAAGGCAAAGGAAAACGGAACAATGGTGGAAGCAAACCCCATGAACAGGACCGGGGGATGGATCACCATCCAGTAATTTTGCAGCAGGGGGTTCAGCCCGTTGCCGTCCCGGATGTATTTCTGCAGATAGGCAGGGTCAGAGAAGATCGGAGCTCCGGCCATTTCATTGCGCAACAGGGCAAATGGGTTGCTGCCCACCTTGTATCCGAAGAAATAAATTCCGATCAGCATGGAGCCCAGACAGACCTGACCAAAAGAGATCACGGTCATGACGGGACTTTCCCAGTCCCTGGCCGTGCAGATGAGGATCACCCCAAGCACCGATTGCCAGACCGTCCATAGCAGGAAGCTCCCCTCCTGCCCTTCCCAGAAGCAGGCCAGCAGGTATTTCACGGGAAGGGCCCTGGAGGAATGTTCCCAGGCGTAGTGGTATTCGAAATAATGGTGGGAGATGATGAAATAGAGGACCGCAAAAACAGCGAGGACTGAAAATACCTGGATAAAGAAAGCGGCCCGGGCTAGTTTTTTCCAGGAAATGCTGACCTCCGGAATTCTGGACCGGGCTGAGGAGAAATAAGAAATCGCAGATACAATCGCAGCCACAAATCCCAGCAAAACGAAAAAATGTCCCAGTTCACCAGGCAGGAGATGCTCTCCGATATAATGTGTTTCCATCAATCCGGGGCTAAGTTGACTTTACTCTCCTGGCTCATCCGATGCGGGTGGCAGGGGGAGGCAACCGGCGGGGGCAAAGGGGAATGGAGGTCACAATTTGGATTCCAGTTGTCTGGCCTGGACCGCATGGTCCGCCTTGTACTTGGAAGGACATTTCATGAGGATCCTGGAACAATCAAACTGGGAGCCATCCATCCTGCCGATCAGGACCAGCTGCTCTGATTTTTCGAAATCGGTCGGCATGGAGCCCGTGAACACCACCTTCTGCTCCACTCCTGCCTTGTCCCGGGCATAAAAACTGAAATAATTGGGATCCTTAACCGGGTTGTAAACCGGAGTCTGGCTCCGGTCCAGAACGCTGATGACATGGAATTCCTTATCCGGCTGCCGGGCCGCCGACCGGAAAGTCTCATAGGTGCTGAAATCACCCACCATGCTGATGATCACCCCGACTGCAACGGCGATCAGGATAAGGAGAATGATATTGGATCTTTTCATGTAACCTGGAAATCTCCGGAACCGCAAAATTAGGACAAAAACCCGTTCCTTTCGGACCGCCTGCCCTTTTTTTGGGCAGGAAAAGGTCGGAATCACCTTACATCAACAGGGGGTCAGGAGGCCCCCGGAAAAAGAAATCGCCGCTTCACTGCGCCGTTCCCTGCTCCTGGCGCCGCCTGACTGCTATTGCCGATTTTTTCCAGTTCGGATTTTCCGGGCCCTGCCCCCGGAGCCTCCATGACCCCGCTTTCCTATCTTTGCCCGGTACCCATGCCCGCCAAAATCTTTGATCCCAACGGACCGGGATCCTCCCGGAACAATATTTTCGGTCTGCCTTTCTCCAGGCAGGAGGCCGCCCTCATCCTGTTGCCGGTACCCTGGGAAGTAAC
>JANWKA010000098.1 GCA_025451655.1 Chitinophagaceae bacterium
ATCCTGCTCAGTGATCAGACACCCCATCACCGGGATAATTTCATCAGGCTGGTCAAGGCTCATTTTTACGACAGCCTTTTGTTCCACCGGGTCATCCCCGGCTTTATGATCCAGGGAGGAGACCCGGATTCCAGGAGGGCGGGGGCTGGCCAGGAGCTGGGTAACGGGGATGTGGGTTATACCATCCCTGCCGAATTCCGGGGCGATCTGTTCCACCGGAAGGGGGCGATCGCCGCAGCCCGGGACAACAATCCTCTTAAAGCTTCCTCCGGGTGCCAGTTCTACATCGTGGAAGGGAAAACCTGGACGGACAGTTCCCTGGACCAGGTGGAGTTGAAGAATCATCTGAAGTTCTCCCCGGAGCAACGGGCCATTTACAAGACGGAAGGAGGAACCCCCTGGCTGGACCAGAACTATACCGTTTTTGGACAACTGATCAGGGGGATGGATGTGCTGGACCGGATTGATTCAGCAGGAACCGATCCTCATGACCGGCCCCTGAAGGATGTCCGGATGAAAATCCGGCTGGTGCATAAATTTTTAATCTTCTGACCCTAAACTGCTATTTTTACCACCCTAAAAAATCTCCGAATGAGCACTCCCACCCACCTGAAATACACGAAGGACCATGAATGGATCCGGATCGATGGCAACCAGGCCACGGTAGGCATCACGGAATTCGCCCAACGGGAACTGGGCGACATCGTTTATGTGGAAATTAATTCCCTCGGCAAAGCCCTGAAGGCCAATGAGGTTTTCGGAACGGTGGAAGCAGTGAAAACCGTATCGGATCTTTACCTTCCCCTGGCAGGCACCATCCTGGAACTCAATCCCAGGCTGGATAAGAATCCGGAGCTGGTGAACCAGGATCCATACGGGGAAGGATGGATGATCCGCATGACCCTTTCAGACCCGGGAGACGGGTCAGGCCTGCTGGATCAGGCTGCCTATGATCAACTGACCGGGGCCTGAGGATGGCCCCCTACCCTGCTACCTTGAAGCGCATCCAGGCCTTTGTACCGCCCGTCCTATGGACCATCATTTTGCTGGCTCTTTGCCTGGCTCCTGGAAAATACCTGCCCCAGATCCTGGTTTTGGATCAGATCCATTTCGACAAGCTGGTCCATTTTTGCCTGTTTGGAGGATTTACCCTGTTTTGGGCCATCGGTTTCTCCGATAGTGGAGTATCCCGGATGATGCCCTTCCTGATTTTTTTTACAACCCTGGCGGTCGCCCTGGGTGTCTCGGTGGAGTTCATGCAGAAATACTGGATCCCCGGAAGGGATTTCGAGATCGGGGATATGGTTGCCGACGCAGTGGGCGCAATCACCGTCGCCCTGCTCTTTCCAAAAATCAGAAGGATCCTGGAGAACCTGCGTTCCCGGTAGTCTTATTTCCCTCCCCCAGGAGCCTGAACCTCATTGCCATAGACATCATAATAGTGGATCGGGCCATACTGGGTGACCTGGCGGGCCACATCGCTGGCGCTTCCGACCAGGATGATATAGGCATGAGCCGGGTCGATGAACCGGTTTGCGGCTTCCCGGATCTGGTCCGGAGTTACCGCATCGAGGCTCCTGAGATAATTGCGGTAATAGTCCGGGGGCATATGGTAATAGGCGATGTTGCGCGCGAACTGGGCAATCCGCTCCGGGTTTTCCAGGGATCTCGCGAAATTTCCGGAAAGGGCGCTTTTGAACCGCATCAGCTCCGTGTCGGAAACATTCCGGTTGCGGATGTCCTCCAGATCCGTCATCAGCCGGACGATCGCGCTGTCTGTGACCGGGTTCCTCACTGCAGCCCCTGCGGTGAAAGATCCCACCAGGGGATCATTGGAAAGGGAGGAATAGGCTCCGTAGGTATAGCCATGCTTTTCCCGAAGGTCGAGGAACAGGTGCGAGGTAGATCCGCCGCCAAGGATATTGTCCATCAGGCTGGCTGGAAAATTTTCCGGGTCCCCCGGCTTCAGGTTGATGGTATTGGCAATGCTGATGGTGGTCTGGACCGAGGAGGGGCGGTCCACCAGGGCCACCAGCGTGGCCGGGGGGAGAGCCGGTGCGGGATATTCATGGGTGGGCACCGGGCCAGGTTTCCATTGGCCCAGGTATTTTTCCACCAGGCTGCGGGCATTCTCTTTGGAAATGTCCCCAACGAGCACGAGATATCCGATATTCGGTTTCCAATAAGTCTCGTAATACCCCCTGAGGTCATCCAGCCCGATTTTGGCTACGGTTTGTTCCGTCTCCACTTCTCCATAAGGGTGGTCTTTGCCATATAAAAGGACTGAGGATACATTGGTCATGATGCTTTGGGGATCCTCCTTCGCCTGGGCGAGCCCGGAAATTGCTTCCTTCTTGATTTTATCCAGTTCACCAGCCGGGAAAGAAGGATGGAGGACCACGTCCGCCATCAGGGCGAAGGTTTTTTCAAAATTGGATGAGAGGGAAAAAGCAGATGCCCCCCTGGGGTCGGTGTTCACATACCCACCCAGGAAATCGATCTCTTCATCCAGCTGGGCCTTGGTCTTATCGGTTGTGCCCCTTCTCAGGATCTCCCCTGCCATGTCTACATAGCCGGCTTTGTCCTGTTCCCGGATCGGGTCGATCCGCAGCAATAGTGAGGCCGTGACCTGGGGAAGCTGGTGATGTTCCACCACGAACACCTGGAGTCCGTTAGACAGGGTAAAAGTGTCCGGTTCACCGATATTGACCGTGGGGGCAGGTCCGGCCTTTGGGGCATGGGTCCGGTCCACCTGTGAAAAGGCAGGTGCGGTCAAAAGCAGCGCGGGGAGCAGAATGATCAGGTATTTTTTCATATATGATTTTCAGCTGTGGGGGTTAATGATTTTTCCTGGGTACATAGTAAAGGACCACCCGGTTGTCCGGGACCAGATACTTGTTGGCGATGTCCATGATATCCTGGGGGGTCACTTTCCGGTATCGTTCCAGTTCGGTATTGATCAGGTTGGCGTCCCCGAAATACACCTCATAGTTGGACAGGCTTTCGGCAATGCCCAGCATGGTGGAATTGCCCGTTACAAACCCGGTTTCGATCTGGTTCATCGCCTTTTGAAACTCATGCTCGGGGACCAGGGTATGCTTTAACCGGTCCACCTGGGCGTCTATCGCCTTTTGAAGGGTGTCAGGTTGGATGCCAACGTTGGCCACCGCAATATTGATCAGCAGGCCGGCGCTCTCATTGAAGCCGGGCTGTGTCGCCGCAAAGGCGGCCAGTTGGGTCTGATCCACCAATACCGTATTCAACCTGGAGGATGGACCTCCGGAAAGAATTACAGACAACACGCGGGCGGAATAATAATCCGGTGACCCTTCCCTGGGCATCCGGTAAGCTTCGATCACCGCAGGCAACTGGATATGGTCCGGGACCTCGGCAAATTTTTCCGAGTCGGCCAGAGGCTCCACATTCACCTCGGGCCGGTTGATGGACCGGGTTCCCCGGGCGATCGGTCCGAAATAGGTTTCGACAAGCTGGCGGGTGCTGTCGATATTGATGTCCCCGGCTATGGAAAGCACTGCGTTATCGGGAACATAATAGGTTTTGTAAAACTCAATGAATTCGTCAAGCCTCGCCTTGTTGATATCGTCCATGCTGCCAATGGGAGGATACCCGTAGGGCGTACCATGAAAAGCCCGCTGCAGCACCTGGGCATAAATGGACCCGTAGGGCTGGTTATCTATTCGCAGTCTTTTTTCCTCCTTCACCACTTCCCGCTGGGTATTGACCCCGGCCGTGTCGATCCTGGCGTGCATCATTCTTTCGCTTTCAAGCCATAGTCCCAGGGCCAGCTGGTTGGAGGGCAACACCTCATAATAGAACGTCCGGTCCTGGGTGGTATTTGCGTTCAGGGTCCCACCGGCATCGGTGACATATTTCATATATTCCCCCCGGTGGATGTTTTCGGATCCCTCGAACATCAGGTGCTCGAAGAAATGGGCAAACCCGGAACGGCCCGGAACTTCGTTCTTGGAGCCAACATGATAGAGCACGGTGACCGCAACCACGGGAACGGAAACATCCCGGTGGAGGATGACCCTGAGGCCGTTGTCAAGCTCGTATTCCTGGAATCCGATTTTCCTGGTTTGTCCCCAGGCCAGTGGGCTGGCGACCAGGAATAACAATAACAGGCCAGGTACTTTTTTAAATGACATGAACCATGATTTGAATGCAATATAACAAGATTATCCAGGAGGGTTTGGAGCCGGAGCGCCAGTAAATTACCCGGCCTGGCGATCCGTTTTGCCTGGGGACTTAATTTCCGCGTTCTTCCTGTTTGAACTTTTCAGAGTTCTCCGCGAACCTCAGGGCGTCCAGCATTTCCTGGATATCCCCGTCCAGAAATCCATCCAGGGTATACAGGGTGAGGCCGATCCGGTGGTCGGTGACCCTTCCCTGGGCAAAATTGTAGGTCCTGATCTTTGCGGAACGGTCCCCGGTGGAAACCATGCTTTTGCGGTGGCGGGATATTTCCTCTTCCTGTTTGCGGACCGCATCCTCATAAAGCCGGGTCCTGAGCATTTTCATTGCCTTCTCCCGGTTACCCAGCTGGGTGCGTTCGGTCTGGCATTCCACCACAACTCCGGTAGGAATGTGGATCAGGCGAACCTTGGTTTCCACCTTGTTCACATTCTGGCCGCCAGCCCCTCCGCTCCGGGCCGTTTCCAGCCTGATATCGCTGTCGTTGATGCGGACATCCACTTCATCCGCCTCTGGGAGCACGGCAACTGTAGCTGCAGAGGTATGGATCCTGCCCGAGCTTTCGGTGGCGGGTACCCGTTGGACCCGGTGGACCCCGGATTCAAATTTGAGGGTGCCATATACTGCATCACCCTGGATGCCCAGGACCGCTTCCTTATATCCGCCCAGGGGTCCCTGGCTTTCCTGGAGCAGCTCCGCTTTCCAGCCTCTCTTTTCGCAATACCGGATGTACATACGCAGCAGGTCTGCCGCGAACAGGCTGGCTTCATCTCCACCGGTTCCAGCCCGGATCTCCAGGATGGCGCTCTTTTCATCGCTGGGATCGGGGGGGATCAGGAGACCCCGGATGGAGGCTTCCAATCCGGATTTTTGGATCTCCAGACCTTCAGAGGCAGATTTGGCCAGTTCCCGCATTTCTTCATCGCCCCCTTCCAGGGCCTCCCGGTTGAATGCAATCTGTTCCAGGATGGATTGATACCTTTCAAATTCCCGGACCACCTTTTCCAGGTCATGATATTCCTTGCTCAGCCGGCTGAACTCTTTCTGGTCCCGGACCACCCCCGGGTTAGTCAGGGATACACCGATCTGTTCAAACCTGCTTTTTATGGATTGAAGTTTCTCGAGCATGGTTTTAACTGGTAAGGATCCGGAAATTGTGGAAAATTGATTTCCTGCACCATTCCGGATCGCAAAATTAATCCAATGGATTCAAAAAGGTTCTTCAAAAACTAAGGGGCACCCCCGTCTCAGGCCAGGGTAATTGCTCTTTTATTTTTTGGTGCCATCCTTTACCTTTAGGACCATGATCCAATACAGGGCAAATGGAATTTTTACCGGCACCCGGTTGCTTGATGAAAATTGGGTCCTCGCAGTGCGGGAGGATGGAAGGGTGGAAGGCGTTTATCCCCGATCTTCTGTCTCAACCCCGGTCCGGGTATTGGAAGGTTTACTCTGTCCTGGATTCGTAAACGCACATTGTCACCTGGAACTTTCCCATCTGAAAGGAATTGTTCGTGAAAATACCGGTCTGGTGCAATTCCTGGTGGAAGTAACCCGGTTCAGGGATGAGGTTGATCCCGCAAAAGTGTCGGCAGCCATGGAGGCAGCCGACCAGGAAATGGCCCAATCCGGGATCGTGGCAGTCGGAGATGTATGCAATACCTTCAATTCTGCGGAACAAAAGCTCCGGTCCTCCCTGTATTACCATAGTTTCACCGAGGTGCTGGGGTTTTCGGATTCCAGTGCCCGGGACCGGCTCACTCAAATCCTGGAGTTGAGGGATCGTTACCGGGCCCGGGGACTGCCCGCGACCGTCAGCCCTCATGCCCCCTATACCGTTTCCGCCTCCCTGTTTCGCCTGATCGGGTCCCTGGATGAAACTGGCTCCGTCTCGGTACATAACCAGGAATGCCTGGAGGAGGAAAAGCTTTTCGGGGGGGACCAGCAAGCTTTCCAGGAGATTTACGATTCCCTGGAAATTGACCGGAGCTCCTTTCAGGCCACAGGGAAAAGCAGCCTGCAAAGCTGGCTTCCCCTGATGCAGGAGCCTCAAAAGCTCCTGCTGGTCCATAATACCTGCACCACGGGCCAGGATATCCGCTTCGCCCAGGATTCACCGCATGAACTATTCTGGTGTCTTTGTCCCAACGCGAACCTGTATATCGAAGGCAGACTTCCGGATATCTCCCTGCTGAGGCAGTCCGGTTGCAGGATGGTACTGGGAACCGACAGCCTGAGCTCCAACCACCGTCTTTCCATCCTGGAGGAAATCAAAACCATCCGGAAATTTTTCCCGGGGATTCCACCCGCCGAACTGCTTGCCTGGGCCACCGAAAACGGGGCCGAGGCGATTGGGGCTGAACAGCTTGGTTCCTTTTCCCCGGGTAAAGTACCCGGGGTGCTCCTGCTGGGAGGATCTGCCCCTTTCCGTCTGGACCCGGACACCACCGTCACCCGCATCCTTTAGCCTTCCCGATTTTATCGATAAATTCGCAATTTGTCCATGCAAGCATTCTGGAATCGCATTTTCCTGGATAATCCGGTCGGGGATTACCTCATACTGGCGGCGGTCCTGCTGGGTGTTTTCCTGCTCCGTCACCTTCTTTCCCGGCTCCTGATTTCCCTGTTCCATTCCACAGTCAGGAAATGGATCCCGGGCATCGGGTTGCATAATTTCCTTCAGTTGATGCGCAGGCCCCTGGAACTGTTTTTCCTCGTGGTGATCCTCACCACCGCGAAGGATCATTTCCGATTTCCGAAAAAGTTCAATATCACCCTTTTCCATGCCCCCCTGGACCAAATCCTTTCTGGCGGAATATGGATCCTTTTCATCCTTTCCATTTTCTGGATCCTGCTCCGTGTCGTGGATTTCGTCTCCATGGTGATTACTGAAAAAGCCCATCTCACCCATCCTTCGGACAGCCAGATCATCCTTTTCTTCCGGGACTTCATCAAGGTAATCGTGGGTATCATCGGGATCGTGGTAATCCTCAGGATGGTCGTTGGGCTGGATGCAGTCAACAAGATCATCGGAGCCCTCGGAATCGGTGCGGCAGCCCTGGCGCTTGCCGCCAAGGAAAGCATTGAAAACCTGATCGCTTCCTTCATTATCCTTTTCGACAAGCCTTTCCGGGTAGGCGATTATGTCCAGGTGTCCACCGCTTCAGGCAATGTGGAAAGGATCGGCCTGCGAAGCACACGGATCCGGACGGACCAGAAGACCTATCTCACGGTTCCCAACAAGCAGATGGTGGATAACATCCTGGACAACCAGACCCTGAGGACCCAGCGGTACGCTGAGGTGAGGCTGGAGGTCGCTCCCGAGGCCCGGGCCGATACGCTCCAGGACCTGGTCCGGGAGATTACCTCACGGCTTGAAGAAGAGCAGGATGTGGAAAAAGGGTATACAGTGAACCTGATCGACATCTCCAAAAACGCCTATGTATTAAAACTGACTTATTTCACGGCGATCATCGATTGGAATGCGTATTGCGCCCTCAGGCAAAAGATCATCCTGGGGGTGATCAGGATCCTGGAAAGCAGGCAGGTCAGGCTGGCCAGTCCGGTCCAAATCGCTTCCCTGAAAAACAAGGAAAGCTGAACCCCTCAGCTTTTTTGCACCATTTTGGTCATGCGGTAGATCAGGCCGACCAGGTCTGTCTCCACATTCTTCCGGGCAGATTCCACGATGCGGCCGACTTCCCTGCCATGGTATAGCAGGATGATTGTTGGAACATTGGTGATCTGGTATTTTTCAGTTTCGTCTCCGAGGGCTTTTTTATCTGGATTGACCCCATAGATCAGGATCCGGTTGAGGGGGTAGCTTGAGGCGATCATCACCCGGTAAAACTTCGGAAGCAGGTGTTTGGTGTCCGGACACCAGGTCCCGGCGAAAACCACCAGGTTGAAACTGTCCCTGTAGGCACTGATATAACGGATCATGGCAGTATCCGGACTGTAGCTGTTCACCCCGGAATAAAACCAGGGAAAAGCGGGATCATTGGCAAGAAGGGACTCGGATATCCTGCCGGTGAGCACTTTGTTACCCTCATGATCATAGGAAACCCGGTAGAGGCTGTCCTGAGCCTGGGCTCCCAGGGCAAACCAGAGCAGGGAACAGACCAGGACGGGAGGGATGGCTTTCATAGGCTGAATACTCAGGCGTTTAAATGTTTTCCCGCAGTTGAACCAGGAATCCACGCAGTTTGCGGAGGGACTGGATCATTTCAAAGTTGCGGGCCGCGATCCCCTTTTCCTCCTTCAGTTTCTGGCGAGCCCCTTCAATGGTGTATTTGCGCACCCGGAGCAGGTGGTATATCAGCTTCAGGTTTGAGATATCCTCAGGCCTGAAAAGACGATCTCCCTTCCGGTTTTTTTTCGGCTGGAGGACATCAAACTCATTTTCCCAGAACCGGATCAGGGAGGCGTTTACTCCGAAAAGGCCGGCTACTTCACTGATGGAATAATATTGTTTTTCCCCTGGCAGGTTTTCAGTAAGGTCCAGGATCGCCTGGATATCAAAATGTCCCTTCAGGGACTTGCGGCCTCTTTTTTTTGGATCCGGGACAGCCTGGGGATTTTTTTCTGATCCCTCCTCCGGGGGGGAGGCGGCAGGTTGCTTTCCGGCGGAAAATAAATCCAGTTGCTCCATAGGAGTTGATGCCCGAAATTACTGATAAAGGGGGATTCCCTGAAACTTATTCCCCAGGTCCGGGCCGCGAACGGACCCCGGATGCAGGATCAGTCCAGGGACTGATTGCTCGAGGCTGCGATTTTCAGCATCCGCTCGTACTGCTGGGGTGAGAGGTCATTATAAAAAAAATAAACCGGATCCACCTTTTCCCCATTACGGATCACTTCATAATGGCAATGGGGTCCGGTGGACTTTCCCGTGCTTCCCACCCAGCCGATCACTTCCCCCCGCTTGACCAGGTCCCCTTTCTTTGCTTTGGCCCGGACCATATGGCCGTACAGGGTTTCATAACCATACCCGTGATTGATGATCACATGAATACCGTAACCGCTTCCGTCGAAACCGGCCATTTCGACCTGGCCGTCCCCTGTAGCATAGATCGGAGTTCCTACAGGTGCAGCAAAATCCAGGCCGGGATGGAATTTAACGGTTTTGTAGATGGGGTCGACCCGGTACCCGAATCCTGAGGCGATTCGGGTCAGATCCCGGTTGGATACCGGCTGGATGGCGGGAATGCTCGCCAGCATTTTCCGCCGGTTGCGGATCAGCAGGTCGATCTGGTCATAGGATTTGTTCTGTTCCAGGACCCGGTGCCTGATATCGGCCAGGGTGGACATGGCATTCTCGACCAGGGCCTCATCCGAATAGTTCTGAAGCTGGTAATATTCGGCCTGCCGCTCCATGGCCCCCGCCCGGGCGCTGTCCGGGATGGGTGCCGCCTCGAAGATCACCCGGTATATATTATTGTCCCTCTTCTCCAGGCCCGCCAGCTGATCTCCCATCCCGCTCATGCTCCCCTCCAGCTCGTCATAATGCTGCTGCATGGTGGCCAATTCCTGGCGGAGGACCTTTTCCTTGGGTGAATCGATAAAGCGGTAGGCGACCGAAACGATGATGACCGAAGTAACCAGGGCAGCAGAAATGAAGCCCAGCACACGAAGCAGCTTGACCCTCAGGGGGACCACCAATTTCTCATATTTCAGGGACTGGGTATTGTAAAAATATTTGATCTTCTTCATCGCGGGCATCTGAATATTCAGGGCTGAATGGACGGATCGCTCGGCTGAGGAAGGATTTCCCGAGATAATCCTGAACCTTTGATATTTTTGTGCGGTAATTCCAGACCCGCGCAGCTCCGTAGGCAATTAAAAATACAAAAATATATCCTGGGGCCCAGCCAATTTCGGAAGGGAATGTTAAAATTCGTTTCTAGACATGATGACATCGAAACAGATCAGAGAGCAGTTTCTGGAATTTTTCAGGGAGCGGGGGCATCAAATTCTTCCATCGGCGCCCATTCTCGTGAAAAATGATCCCACCCTCCTGTTCACCAACGCAGGGATGAATCAGTTTAAGGATTATTTTCTGGGCAACCGGATCCCTGAATTCAAAAGGGTGGCCGATACCCAGAAATGCCTCCGGGTGAGCGGAAAGCACAATGACCTGGAAGAGGTCGGTATGGATACCTATCATCACACGATGTTCGAGATGCTGGGCAACTGGAGCTTTGGGGATTATTTCAAGAAAGAGGCTGTTGCCTGGAGCTGGGAGTTGCTCACCCGGGTTTTCGGGATTCCGGCTGACCGGCTATATGTCACCATCTTCGCGGGAGATGAGGAGGAGAAACTTCCCTCCGATGAAGAAACCCTCCGGGAATGGAAAAAATGGGTTCCGGTTGAAAGGATCCTGCCTGGGGATAAATCCGATAATTTCTGGGAAATGGGGGATACCGGACCCTGTGGACCCTGCACCGAAATCCATGTGGACTGCCGGACCGAGGAGGCCCGGAAATCCCGCGCCGGCAAATATCTGATCAACCAGGGAAATCCTGAGGTGATCGAAATCTGGAATGATGTCTTCATCCAGTACAACCGGCTCCGGGACGGAAGCCTGAAACCCCTCCCGGCCAAACATGTGGACACCGGAATGGGGCTGGAACGGCTGGTCCGGGTGATCCAGAACAAACAATCCAACTACGATACGGATCTGTTCGAGCCCCTGATGCTGAAAACCGCAGCATGCTGCTCCAGGAAATATACCGGGTCCCCCTCCGGTCCAGACAAGGCCATCCGGGTAGTGGCGGACCATATCCGGGCCATCTGTTTCACCATCGCGGACGGCCAGTTGCCTTCAAATACGGGGGCAGGGTATGTGATCCGCCGGATCCTGCGCCGGGCCACCCGCTACTATTATACTTTCCTGGACCGGCAGACCCCCCTGCTGCACGAGCTGGTCCCGGTGCTTGCCGACCAGTTTGCATCGGTATTCCCCAACCTGAAGCAGCAGGAAACCTTTGTTCAAAAAGTGGTGCACGAGGAGGAAGA
>JANWKA010000099.1 GCA_025451655.1 Chitinophagaceae bacterium
CCCAATTTTTTCTCATTATCATCCCATTACTTTAGCCAGATTTTCTTAAAGAGGGGAAAAAATTTCTGGATTGAAACGCTCGGTTTTCGAAAGGGGTAAATTGGTTACAAAATCGGCAAAATTTTGAAAGCGGCGACCAAACCATGATCTTTATAATACCTCCTGGTTCTTTCGGGATCAGGAGGTTCCTTTTTCAAAAGGGGGCCGAAAAGCGTTTTCCCGGGAGGAGATTATGGATGCGGACAAACAATAAATAAGGAGCGGCCGCCAGGAGCCGGTTGAGGTCCTTAAGGTAATCCTGGACCTGACCGTCAAAAGTGGGAGCACTAAAGGGGAAGGAGGGCGTTCACCTGTTTTTTCAATTCCCCAAATTCGGCAGGATCATAAAGCCGGGTGAGAAAAACGATCCTTCCGGTCCGGTCAATGAGTACGTTGCGGGTCACCCCGGCACTTTTCTGTGCGAACCGGCCGAATATCCCGGCTCCAGGGTCGGCTGCGAAGGGATAATCCACCCCCATCTCGCGGTGGTAAGCCATCACTGTATCCCAGGATTCCATCCTGTCCACCCCGATCAGCACCAAACCCCTGCTGCGGTCAGGTTGCCAGATTTCCTTTTCCAGATGGGGAATTTCCTTGCGGCACACGCTGCACCAGCTGGCGGTAAACTGCAGGAGGACCACTTTCCCGCGAAGGGCCTTCAGCGAGGTCGTGGTCCCATCGGTGAGTTTCAGCGAGAAATCATCCGGAGCCAACTGGCCCACCCGGACCAGGTAGCCCCGGTCGGTATTATTCTGTCCCCTCCCCAAAAGGGCCAGGCACAGAAAGAGAAGCAGGGGGAAACCGAATTTCATGGTAACGTTTGAATTCCAAAGTTCGTTAACCCAGGGGGGATTACAAGGGGAATCAATCCGGCCACCTCCGGGATTTCCAAAGGCTTGCTGGAGCGGGATCCTTTGGGGTAACCACAACCTGTTTTTTTTCCTGGTCCAGGATCCATGCCCCAACCAGGGCGGCGATCTCTTCACTGGCATGATCCCCTTCTGGCGGATGTTCCGGCCGGAAATACTTGGAAATGAAAAAGGTGTCAAATTGCCCGCTAACAAAGGCAGGATGCTCCAGTGCCCAGCTTCCGAAACCCAGGGTCGTTGGGACCCCGGCCACTTCATATTCCCCAATGGCCCTGACGAGCCTCGCAATGGCCTGCTGCCGATCCTTTCCCCAGGAGATCAGCTTGGAAAGCAACGGGTCATAATGAATCGGGATCTCCAGTCCCTGCTCGTATCCGTCATCCACCCGGATCCCGATCCCGGACGGCCTGCGATATTGTTCCAGCCTGCCCGTCTCCGGAAGGAAATCGTGCCCCGGGTCCTCCGCGCAGACCCGAAGCTCGATGGAATGGCCCATGATGGAAAGGTCCTTCTGGGAATAACCCAGGGGTTCTCCGGTAGCGATCCGGATTTGTTCCCGGACCAGGTCCAGTCCCGTAATCCATTCCGTGACGGGATGTTCCACCTGGAGGCGGGTATTCATTTCCAGGAAATAAAACCGGAGTTGTTCATCGACCAGGAACTCCACAGTACCTGCCCCGTAATATCCGCAGGACCTGGCGATCTCCAGGGCGCTTGCCCCCATCTGTTCCCGGATCTCCGGAGTCAGGCAGCTGGATGGGGCTTCCTCGATGAGCTTCTGATGTCTGCGCTGGATGGAGCATTCCCTTTCGAACAGGTGCACATAATTTCCGTGCTGGTCGCCAAGCACCTGGATTTCGATATGCCGGGGAGATTGTACGTATTTTTCGATGAACACCGCATCGTCCCCAAATGCAGTCATGGCCTCCGAGGCCGCTGACTTCAGCTGTTGCTCCACTTCCTCCCGGGAATGGACGACACGCATTCCCTTTCCTCCGCCTCCTGCAGCTGCTTTGATCAGGGAAGGATAACCGATCCGGGAGAGAGCCTCCAGGGCCTCCCTGGTAGTCCGGACCGCCTGGTTGGTTCCGGGGAGCATGGGCACACCCGCGCGTTCAGCCGAGCGCCGGGCTGAGATCTTGTTGCCCATCTGGTCAATAGCCTCCGGGGATGGGCCGATGAAGGCCAACCCGGCATCCCTGGTTTTTCGGGCGAAACCGGCATTTTCACTCAGAAACCCATATCCGGGGTGAATGGCGTCGGCTCCCTGGTCCAGAGCTGCCCGGATGATCCGTTCTGCATTGAGATAAGACAGGCCTGGGGCTGGGGGTCCGATGCAAACCGCCTCGTCTGCATATCCCACGAAGGGCATCAACCTGTCCACCACGGAATAAACAGCCACCGTGGCAATCCCCATTTCCCTGGCCGTTCGCATGATCCGCAGGGCGATTTCCCCCCGGTTAGCGATCAATATCTTAATCATTCCATTTCAAAAAGGTAAAAATAGGGTAGTGGCTCAATTTGGGCTTTTTTTTGATTTTTTCCCCAAAAAGGGCTGGAAGGGAAGGCTCGGGCCAGCAGGACCATGCCTTTCCAGATGATGGACCGCAATGAAGGGTTGGAAGCGGTGCAGGGAGAACCCGAGCCCTGGTTCCATCCAGGGATACCAAAATTTTTAGTGAAGTTTTACTAATATTTTTAGTATATTCGTTGTCCATAATGATTCCATATGGCTTCCGAATTTCGCCAGTCCCCCCCTTCCCCATTGCAGGAATCCCCCTACGGTTTTACAGGAGCCCTGCTTCCGGATCCTTCGACCTCATTTTTTTACCGGGTGACAGGGGATAGCATGAGCCAGGCCCATATTCCGGACGGGGCCCTCCTGGTCGTGGACCGGTCCCTGCGGCCCGCGAACGGGGATATTGTCCTGGTGAATCTGGAAGGGGAACAAGTGGTACGCCGGCTGGTCCGGACCAGCCGGGTCCTGGTCCTTCATCCGGACAACCCATCCTACCGGCCCCAGGTGATCACCCCTCAAATGCACCTGACCATCCTGGGGGTGGTTCTGGCGATCCTCATCGAACCCGCGGGAAGGAAGGGCCTGCTGAGCCAGATTACCCTATCCTGAATTTCGAAGGATTTCCATCCGGGTCGGAGCCGAATAGTACTTTTGCCTGCATCGGCACCCTGGACCAGATCTTCGCGCTCATCAAAAAGGACCTGCTGCTGGAATGGCGGCAGAAATATTCTTTTTATGGGATCCTGCTCTATGTCGGTTCAACCGTATTTGTCATTTATATTGCAATCCGGGAGCCGGAGACCCCGGTCTGGAACGCTCTTTTCTGGGTGATCCAGCTTTTCATTACGGTCAATACCATCGCCAAAAGTTTTCTGCAGGACAGTCCCGCCCGGATGCTTTATTACCAATCCCTCACCAGTCCCAGGATTTTTATTGTATCCAAGCTGATCTATAACGGGATCCTCCTGGTGGCCATGAGCCTGGTGAGCCTGTCCCTGTATATCGTTTTTCTGGGCAATCCCCTGACCAATCCGCTGATGTTCACCGGGCTGGTCTGCCTTGCCGGGATCAGCCTGGCCCTGGTGTTCACCATGCTTGCCGCCATCGCGGCCCGGGCGGGACAGAACTCCGCGATCATCGCGATTATGGGGTTTCCCATAGTAGTCCCAACGCTGATGATCCTGGTCCGGCTCAGCAATTCGGCTTTTTCGATAGGCTATACCCCCGGAATCTGGAAGATGATCCTGCTTCTTGTTGCCCTCGATCTGCTCTCCATCGCCCTTTCCCTGGTGCTGTTTCCCTTCCTGTGGAGGAATTGACAGGATTCAAAGTTCAGGGGAATTTCTTGCAGGATTTTCATCGGTGAATTGCAGTTGGTGACGGTTGTCTAAAATGGCTTCCCGCATTGGTTTGTCCTGAAATGATTGTAGGTTTGCGTGGTCATTTCCAACACTTTAATTGATGTTTGCATGAAACAACACTGGTGGAAGATCCTCTGTGTGCTGTTGTTGTTTTACACCGTCATCGGAGGAATGCTGATGCCGGTTCCCGCCCTGGATATTCTGCACGAAACCATCCGCAACATCTATTTCCATGTATCCATGTGGATGGCCATGATGGTCCTGTTCATCATATCCCTCGGCAATGCCATCCGGTACCTGTCCCATCCCCAGGTTCGCCATTATGACCTGGTTTCCAATGAGGCGGCCAATGTGGGCCTGCTCTTCGGAACCCTGGGCCTGGTCACAGGCTCCATCTGGGCAAAAAACACCTGGGGGGAATATTGGAGCAATGACCCCAAGGAACTTTGCGCCCTGGTGGGATGGCTGATCTATGTAGCCTATGTGGTCCTGCGCAACTCCATTCCGGACTGGGACCGAAGGGCAAAAATTTCGGCAGTTTACAACATTTTCGCCTTCGTCCTGCTGGTTCCCTTCCTGATTGTCATCCCGAGGCTTACCGACAGCCTGCACCCGGGCAACGGGGGAAACCCCGGATTCAATGTCTATGATGTGGATAACGATATCCGAAAAGTGCTTTATACCGCCTGGGCGGGCTGGACCCTGCTGGGGATCTGGCTGCTCCACCTCCGGATCCGGATCCGTCAACTCGAACTCAAACAATTGCTCCATGATTAAATTCCTCAAAATTTCCCTGGCGGCGATCCTGCTGATGGTGGCCGGTATGGTCCCTGCTTTTGCCCAGGGTACCGGACCACAGATGGACGACCTGATGCACCGGAACGGGAAGATTTATGTGGTGGTCGCGGTCCTGGTTGTCATTTTCATCGGGATCGTCCTTTTCCTGATCGGGATGGAACGAAGGGTGAGCAGGCTGGAAAAGCAGGGAGTCCCAAAAACGGTTAAACCTTAACATATGGCCACTCAGGGCAAGCAAAAGCATTACAGTTTCTTCCGGAATGTGGAAATCAGCTTCGACAAAGCCTCCCGGTTCACCAAATGGGAGACCGGGGTGCTGGAACAGATCAAAGCCTGCAATTCGGTTTACCGGATGCGGTTTCCGGTCAAAATCGGGGAAGAGGTGGAAGTGATCGAGGCCTACCGGGTCCAGCATTCACACCACAAGCTGCCCTGCAAGGGGGGCATCCGGTTTTCGGAAGAGGTCAACCAGGATGAGGTGATGGCCCTGGCTGCCCTGATGACCTATAAATGCGCCATTGTAAACGTTCCTTTCGGGGGAGCGAAAGGGGGCATCCGCATCAACCCGCGCAAATACACCGCTTACGAACTGGAAAAAATCACCCGCAGGTATACCGCAGAACTGGTCAAGAAGAATTTCATTGGTCCCGGAGTGGATGTACCGGCCCCTGATTATGGCACCGGGGAAAGGGAGATGAGCTGGATCCTGGATACCTATACCAGCCTGAGGCCCGGGGAAATCGACGGACTCGGATGCGTGACCGGCAAGCCCCTCTCCCAGGGAGGGGTACGGGGACGGAAGGAGGCCACCGGGCTGGGCGTGTTTTATGGGCTCCGGGAAGTCTGTAACAACAAGCAGGACATGAAGCGGTTGAAGCTGAGTCCGGGGATCGAAGGGAAAAAAATCATCGTCCAGGGCATGGGCAATGTGGGATACCATGCAGCCAAATTTTTCCACCAGGCCGGGGCAAAGGTCATCTGCCTGATCGAGTGGGACGGCGCGATTTATAATCCCAAGGGCCTGGATCCCGACGAAGTGCTCCGCCACCGGGCCGAAACGGGAAGCATCAAGGGGTTTCCGGGTTCCAGGGACCTGAAAAAAAATACCGAAGGCCTGGAGCTGGAATGCGATATCCTGATACCGGCCGCCCTGGAAAATGTGGTCCATGGCGACAATGCAGGCCGGATCAGGGCCAGGATCATCGGGGAGGCTGCCAACGGCCCCCTGACCCCGGAAGCCGATGACATCCTCAACAAAAAGGGAGCCCTTGTAGTTCCAGACATGTTCCTGAACGCCGGAGGGGTTACCGTTTCCTACTTCGAATGGCTGAAGAACCTGAGCCATGTCCGCTACGGGAGGCTGGAAAAAAGATTCAGCGAAAACATGAACCATCATATCCTGGGCCAGATCGAGGGGCTCACCGGCAAAAAAGTCACCTCCAACGAAAGGGAGTTCATTGAGCACGGCGCTGATGAGGTGGACCTGGTGTATTCGGGCCTGGAGGAGACCATGATCACCGCAGTCAAGGAAATCCGGGAGATCTGGCAATCCAACCGGGAAATCCATGACATGCGTACTGCAGCATTCGTTAATGCGATCAATAAAGTGGGTGAATCCTATGCCCAGCTGGGCATATTCCCCTGATTTCATTCCAGGTCAGGCAGGGCCTCCAGGTACCGGTGTCCGGTAACCGGGTCCAGGCCGATGCAAAAAGTATCCCTGCCGTTGGAGATCAACAGGTATTTCACGGAAAGGGCCAGGTGGTATCGGATGGTTTGCTGCAGCACTTTTTCCCCAAGCGGCTGATCCCATTGCTTGCACTCCACGATCATCCAGGGCGAGCCGGACCGGTCATAGACCACGATATCGCATCGTTTGGTTCCATCCCCATGCCTTAATTCTTTTTCCACCGAGAGCAGGGAGGCTGGGTATTTCATCGGCCCGGTGAGATAGCTGATCAGGTGCTGCCTCACCCATTCCTCGGGGCTGAGGGACACGAACTTCCTGCGCACGGGATCGAAAATGTATTTTTTCTGATCTTTGGTCCGGGTCCTGAACCGGCCCTCTGGTATTTGAAGGGGGAACATCGCCCAAAGCTAAGGGGTAACCCGGAGACCGGAGGCGGAAATGACTAATTTCACCCCATGAACACCAGGGAAGAAATCTGTGCCGACTGGCTGCCCCGCTATACCGGCCAGAGGCTGGACCAGATCGGAAAATATATCCTGCTCACCAATTTCAACCACTATGTCCGCCTTTTTGCCCGGTGGCACAAGACCAGGGTCCGGGGAGAGAACGGCCCCATGTGGAGCGCCACGGCGGACGGAATCACCATCATCAATTTCGGGATCGGCAGCCCCGGTGCGGCCACCATCATGGATCTGGTCACCGCCGTATCCCCCCGGGCGGTCCTGTTCCTTGGGAAATGCGGCGGACTGAAGAAAAAGAACAATCTCGGGGATCTGATCCGTCCCATCGCCGCCATCCGGGGGGAAGGGACTTCCAACGATTATTTTCCGGCTGAAGTCCCCGCTCTCCCGGCCTTCGCCCTGCAGAAGGCCATATCCACCACGATCCGGGATTCGGGATCGGATTACTGGACCGGAACCTGTTATACCACCAACCGGAGGGTCTGGGAACACGACGCTCAATTTAAAAAATACCTCCGGCAGATCCGGGCGATGGCCATCGATATGGAGACCGCGACGATCTTCTCCGTGGGATTCTACAACCATATTCCCACCGGGGCCCTGCTGCTGGTATCGGATTCCCCCATGATCGCGGCCGGAGTCAAAACGGCCGTCAGCGACCAGACCGTTACGCGTAAATACGTGGACAAACACCTCCGGATCGGGATCGATTCCCTGAAACAGCTCATCCACAATGGTCTAACGGTGAAGCACCTTCAATTCTGAGGGCCTCATCGACAGCCGGTTTCCTCATAATCCACAGAAAAGCACCCTTTTTTTTTATTTTGACTAAAATTTGAACAATTTCACCGTCCTGCTGATTCCTGATGTAATTTCGCACCGCATTTTTTTTTAATATCACAGGATGGAGTCCCATTTTCGGAAACTTTCGTTTTCCGGATTGATCATCACCTTAGGCATCATTTACGGGGATATCGGCACTTCGCCCCTGTATACCTTCAGCACCATACTGGGAGGAAAGGACATTACCCAGACCCTGGTTTACGGCGCGATTTCCTGTGTATTCTGGACCCTGACCCTCCAAACTACCTTCAAGTACATCATCCTCACCCTTCAGGCCGACAATCACGGGGAGGGAGGCATTTTCTCCCTTTATGCCCTGGTCCGGCGATTCGGAAAATGGCTGGTAATCCCGGCCATCATCGGGGCAGGGACCCTGATCGCGGACGGCATCATCACTCCCCCGATCACGGTAACCTCCGCCATCGAAGGGCTGCGGGACGTGAAGGGGCTGGGCCACCTGATGATCCCGGGAGGAGACCTGGTCGTCGGGATCGTGATCGGGATCCTGACCCTGCTTTTCCTTTTCCAGCGCTTCGGGACCAAGGTGGTGGGTGGATCCTTCGGCCCCATCATGCTTGTCTGGTTCAGCATGCTCGGCTTCCTGGGGGCCGTTCAGATCCTGGATCATCCCGGAATCCTGGTGGCCCTGAACCCGGTATGGGGGATCCGGCTGCTCACCCAATATCCCGGGGGCTTCTGGCTGCTTGGGGCTGTTTTCCTTTGCACCACCGGGGCCGAAGCCCTTTATTCCGACCTCGGGCATTGCGGGATCCGGAACATCCGGGTGAGCTGGATCTTCGTCAAGATCACCCTGGTGCTGAACTATCTGGGCCAGGGGGCCTGGGTGATGCACCAGCATGTCAGCTCGATTGGCAACGCCAATCCCTTTTTCAGGATCATGCCCCGGCAGTTCCTGCTATCCGGGATCATCATCGCGACCCTCGCTTCCATAATCGCCAGCCAGGCCCTGATCAGCGGATCATTCACCCTGATCAATGAAGCTGTTCTGCTCCATCTCTGGCCCAGGATCAAGACCAAATTCCCGACCGATATCCGGGGCCAGATCTATATACCAAGCATCAACTGGTTTCTTTGGACCGGCTGCATGGCGGTCGTCCTGTATTTCAGGACCTCCGACTCCATGACGGCGGCCTATGGTTTCTCCATCACCGTGGCGATGATGATGACAACGGTGCTGATGTACTATTTCATGCGTTACCGCAAACACTGGCCGCTTTGGATCGTAGTCCTGATCCTCTGCGTTTTTCTCTCCGTGGAATTCTCCTTCTTCGTGACCAATGCCGTCAAGATCACCAAGCGATGGATGTTTTTGATCTGCGAGTTCGGGCTGATTTTCACCATGTATATCTGGTATTATGCCCGCAAGATCACCAACCGGTTTCTCAACTTCGTGGATATCCATGAATACCTGCCCAGGATCGCGGACCTGAGCGCCGATACCTCCGTCGCCAAATACGCCTCCCAGGTGATCTTCATGACCAAGGCCAATACGGATTTCCAGGTCGAGCAGAAAATACTTTATTCCATTTTCAACCGAAGTCCCAAAAGGGCGGACATTTACTGGCTTCTTCATGTCGACCGAACGGATGATCCCTATACGATGGAATACACCGTGCTTCAACTCCTGCCCGGAAAACTGATCAAGGTGAACTTCCGGCTGGGCTTCCGGGTCCAGGCCCGGATCAACCTCCTGTTCCGCAAGGTGGTGGAGGAGATGGTGTCTCATGGGGAGGTGGATATCACCAGCAAATATGAATCCCTGAGCAAGTACCACCTGACCGCGGATTTCCGATTCGTCCTGATCGAGAAATTCCTGTCGGTGGAAAACGAATTCAGCATCCGGGAAGGATTCATCCTGAACAGTTATTTTTTGCTTCGCAAGCTCGCACAGTCTGACTCCAAAGCTTTCGGCCTGGATACGAGTGAGTTGCAGATCGAAAAGATCCCCCTGGTAGTCAACCCGGTTAGCCAGATGCAATTATTCCGGAAGATACCCTGAGCGGGAAGGGGTTTACCGGATTACCTGTAATATTTTCCCCAGCCAGGGAAGATGATTGGAAAATGTTTCCGAGTTCCATCTTCCGGTCACTCCGTTCTCAGACTCCTGGCTGGTTTTGCAACAGCAGCTTTAATGGCCTGGTAACTTACGGTGAGGATGGAGATGCTTACGGCCAATCCCCCTGCAACCAGGAATATCCCCCAACCCAGGTTGATCCGGTAGGTATATCCCTGAAGCCAGTGTTTCATGGCGTCCCAGGCGATGGGGGAGGCGATAATCGTTGACAGCATAACCAGCTTAATAAAATCCAGTGTCAATAACCTGGTGATCGTGAAAACCGATGCGCCCAATACCTTCCTGATGCCTATTTCCCTGGTTCTGCTTTCAGCCATATGGGTCGCCAGGCCAAATAATCCGAGGCAGGAAATAAATATGGCAAGCGCCCCAAAAAGGCCCGCCAGGGCCCGGGAACGCTGTTCGGTGTTGAACTGGGCTGCATATTTTTCATCTATGAACTGATAATCAAAGGGATAATCAGGGTTGTATGCTTTAAATATTTTCTCAGTGTTGGAGAGATTTTCCGCGGTGGAATGGGCGGGGTTGAATTTGATATGCATCCCGTTGAACCATGTTGCGGGACCTTTGATCACCAAGGGCGGTATATCTTCAAATGGAGAGTTGACGATAAAATCCTTAACAACC
>JANWKA010000100.1 GCA_025451655.1 Chitinophagaceae bacterium
AGCCATCCCTCTGGAAGAAGATCCTCCGTTATTCCCTCCCCCTGATCATCGTGGGACTTGCGGGAATGGTGAATGAGACCCTGGACCGGGTTTATTTTCTTCCCAGTTTTCTTCCTGCCTCCCTTGGACTGACCCTGAAGGCCACATTCATCGGTATTTACAGCGCCAATTACAAGCTTTCCATACTGATCACCCTGTTCATTCAGGCTTTCCGCCTCGGAGCAGAGCCTTTTTTCTTCCGGCATGCGGTGGGAGAAAATCCCCAGGTGATCTACGCCCGGGTGATGAAATATTTCGTGATGATCATCTGCGTCATGTTCCTTTCAGTTTCGCTGTTCCTCAGTGTGTGGAAATATTTCATGCCCAGGGCGGTTTACTGGCAGGGACTGAAGATCGTTCCCACCCTTCTGATTGCCAATATGTTTCTCGGGATCTATTACAACCTGACGGTCTGGTTCAAGCTGACCCACCAGACCTGGGCAGGGGCAGTCATCACCCTGGTGACGGCAGGACTTGCTTTCCTGCTGAACTATCTCTGGATCCCCGTGATGGGATATTACGGAGCCGCACTGGCCACCATGGTCTGCTACGGGATCCAGATGGGGCTCTGCTATGTTTGGGGACAGCGTCATTATCCCATTCCCTACCCCTGGAAAAGGCTCAGCGCTTATATCCTTACAGCAATTTTATTTTACGGGCTTTTCTGGTGGATCAATCGCATGATCCTGGGCCCCCTCCATCCCTATGCCCTCAATCTGTATTCTCTTCTCGTGAGTCTCATCCTGTTTTTGACCTATGGATTCATCCTGATGCGAATTGAAAAAATCAGGCTCCGAAATTTTCTGGATTTCAGGGGGATCCTGGGTTTAAAAAATTCCTGAGGTTTTACCGGAGGAAGGGGTTATCCCGCTTTTCCTCACCGATGGTCGTTACAGGCCCATGCCCCGGGTATATACGGACATCATCTCCGAGGGTAAATAGTTGCTCCCGGATCGACCTGAGCAGGGTGTCCATGTCCCCAAATGGCAGGTCGGTTCTTCCGATCCCCTGCCGGAACAGGACATCGCCACCAATCACCCATTTTTCCCGTTCATGAAAAAGGGAGATGCTTCCCGGGGAATGCCCCGGAGTGAAAAGGACCTTCAGTTCCTCGGATCCCAGAAGGATCCTTTCCCCTTCCTCCAGGTAGCGGCCCGGGGGCGGGGAAGGATCGAAGGGCACATTGAACATGAGCCCGGCCTGGACGGACCCATCCAGGATGGGCTGTTCGAGCCGGTGGATTTCCGGCTTCAGGCCGAATTCAGAGCAAACCAGCCTGTTCCCGAAAATATGATCCAGATGGCAATGGGTGTTGATCAGCCTCCGCGGGTTCAACCCCTGGTCCCGGATAAAGCCGATAAGTTCCTGTCGCTCCGTATCAAAATAACAACCTGGGTCTATAATGAGGCAGTCCTTTTCTCCGTTAATCACCAGGTAAGTATTTTCAGCAAACGGATTGCCCTCAAAGGCCCGTATTTCTGTCATTCTACCTTATTTTTGGTACTTTCACTAAGGTATAGATTAAATCCATTCAACATATTCAATATGCGTGGGAACAATAAGTGGATGGGGCTTGCCGGGGGATTGATCCTGGTTGCTCTGACCGCGTTCGCCCAGACAAATACCGTCGAGTTCGGGCAAAACAGATTGCAGTATAAAAATTTCAAATGGCGTTATTATGAGAGCCGGAACTTCGATGTGTATTTCAGCCAGAACGGCCTGGAACTGGCCAAATATGTGGTCCAGGAGGCAGAGACTGAATTGCCCGGCATTGAGAATTTCATGGGGTATGGCTTGCGCAAACGGCTCAATATCATCGTTTACAATAATTACGGAGAGCTCCGGCAATCCAATATCGGGATGGGGCTGGACTGGCAGAATACCGGCGGGATCACCAAGCTGGTGAACAACAAGATGATCCTCTATTTTGACGGGGACCACAATGAACTCCGGCGCCAGATCCGGGAAGGAATCGCCAACGTGATCCTTCAGAATCTGGTTTTCGGCGACGATGTGACCGATTTTGCCGGCAATGCGGTGCTTCTGAACCTGCCTGAATGGTTCACGGATGGCTTCGTTGCTTATGTTGCGCAACCCTGGAGCCCGGACCTGGACAACCAGATGAAACAGGCGGTCATGTCCGGCCGCTACGACGATTTCAACCAGCTGGCTGGGGAAAATCCTGCATTAGCCGGACATGCCTTCTGGTATTATATTGAAAACCGGTACAGCAAGGACAAGGTTTCCTACCTGCTCTATATCGCCAGGATCGACAGAAGCCTCAAGAAAGCCTGCAAACAGGTGCTCAATCAAAGCTTCAAATCCACCCTCTCCGACCTCTGGCTCTGGAACCAGCAACGGTTCCAGCAGGACAACCGCGGCCGCAGGCAATATACCCGGGGCACTTCTGTTGTGGCTTCCGAGGATAATCCGGAAAAGGATTATTACCGGTTCCATCCCGATCCCAGGAACAACAATTATGCGGTGGTGGAATTCAAAAAAGGGCTTTACAAGGTCCTGCTATACCAGGGCTATTATAATGCCACGGTACTTTTCCGAAGCGGGGTCCGCCAGCTGAGATCCGCCCTGAACCCTGATTATCCCCTGCTGGCCTGGGACCCCAGGGGCAACCACCTGGCCATCCTGTATCAAAAGGAGGGGGCCCCGAGGCTCATGGTTTATGATGTGATCACCAAAACCCGCATCTATGAGAAGATTCCCAAACTGGAAAGCATAACCGCCATGCAATACATGCTGGATTTCAATACCCTGCTTTTCTCTGCCACCCGCAATGGTCACTCCGACATCTACACTTATAACCTGAGTACCTTCCAATTGGACCAGATCACCGATGATGTTTACGATGACCGGGATCCCAGTTTTGTGGCTTTTCCCAAAAAGAGCGGTATCATCTTCGTGTCCAACCGCCCCTCCCCGACCGCTCAGGATGCAGATACCGTCACCGCCCCCCATCACTACAATGTATTCCTGGTGGATAACTGGAATTCCAGCAAGGACAAGCAGATCACCCAGCTGACCGACCTGAAGCATTCGGATGCCCGGTTGCCCATGCAATACAACGATACTTATTTCACCTTCGTGAGCGACGAGAACGGAATCTCCAACCGTTACGCGGGGTTTTTCAAATCCGAGGCTGCAGGCCTGGACTCCCTGTTTTACATCGGGGAAACCATCATGCATAACCCGGACCCCCGGGACCTGGATTCCGCGCTTCAGGATTACGGAGCCCAGAAACCGGATTCCATCCTGGTGGTCGCCATCACCAAGGATTCCACCTATGTCTTTCCAATCACCAATTATTCCTTCGGGATCACCGAGTCCAACATCGCCGGGGACAAGCAGCAGATCACAGATGTCATCGACCAGTTTGGGTACAAGCGGGTTTACAAACTGAAAACCGACACCCTCACCCTGCGCCGCCGCAATGTCACCACGCGTCCCACCTCCTATATGAAATATGCGATGCGCCAGGATACCATCTCTCAGGGCCTGCCGAGCTATTACCAGAAACCGGATACGGCGAAACCACAAACCGCCCCGGCCTTTTTCCAGAGTCCTTTCGGTAACGCTTCTTCGGATTCCACGCACCGGAACCATTTGCTCATGGAGCTCCGGGAGGGAAGTCTGGGCGGAAGCCAGGTGCTGGGCAATTCTACCATTGCAACCTATCACCTGAAATTCTCCACCGATTACCTGATCACCCAATTTGATAATTCCGTTCTGATTGACCGGTACCAGCCCTTCACCGGTGGTGGCGGACCGATTTACCTGGAACAGCCCCTCAACGGGCTGGTCCAGATCGGTGTGAGCGACATGCTGGAGGATATCAAGTTCACCGGCGGCTTCCAGATCCCCACCGACCTGGACGGAAGTGAATATTACCTGGCTTTCGAAAATTTCAAGCACCTGGTCGACTGGAAGCTCCAGTATTATAACAAGGTGATCGATGGCCAGGAGGCCAATACGGGCTATTCCGAAAAGCTGAAGACCAACCTTTTCGAAGCGAGCGCCGTTTATCCACTGGATCCGGTCCGGAGTTTCCGGGGCACTGTGGGTTACCGGATGGACCGGTTCGTCACCCTCGCCATGGACCCGGTCTCCCTTACGGCCCCGGATTTTCTGAAGACCTATGGGGAGTTCCACCTGGAATATGTCTATGACAATTCCATCAATCCAGCCACCAATATCTGGAACGGAACCCGTTACAAGGTCTATGGCGAAATTTTCCCCCAGCTCAATGCGGCCAACAGGAACGGGGAATTCACCTTCAATGCCGGATTCGACGCCAGGCATTATGTGAAGATCTACAAGAACTTCATCTGGGCCACCCGGGTAGCCGGAGATTTTTCCTTCGGCACCCAGAAAGTCATTTATTATATGGGAGGGGTGGACAATTGGCTATTTCCGAAATATGACAACAGTACCCCCATTGACTATACCCAGAACTACGCGTTCCAGACCCTATCGGAGAACCTGAGGGGCTATGACCAGAACATCAAGAACGGAAACCATTCCCTCCTGCTGAACACCGAACTGAGGCTTCCCGTTTTTGCCACTTTCATCGACCAGCCGATCAACTCCAACTTTATCCGCAATTTCCAGCTCACCACCTTTGCGGATGTCGGCACCGCCTGGAGCAATAAACTTTCTTCCAAAGACGACAACTATACTTATTATGGTTTCGGAGGTCCCGTGATCGTCCGGGAAAAGAATGGCGTGCTCGGCCCATTCGTGGGCGGCTATGGATTCGGCGCGAGGACTACCCTGCTGGGCTATTTCCTCAGGCTGGATGCCGCCTGGCCCATGACGGGTTTCTTCCATGGGAAACCTGAGCTTTACCTGGCCATGGGTGTGGATTTCTGAGGCATCCCCGGCTCATCCTTCCCGGTCAGGACCCGAAGTGAAATTGAAATGAACGACCGGTTCGGTGCTCCCTCCTATGGCCCGGTAAAACGAGATGGCTCCCCGATCTTCCAGGTTGGCTTCCACAAAATAATCCCGGATTCCCCGGTTGCGGGCATAAACCTGAAGGAATTCCATCAATTTCCTGCCCAACCCCCTGCGTTGAAATTCCGGCAGGATCCCGATGTCATAAATATAAAGTTCAGTGGAGGGCCGGTCCCAACGGGGCATTTCGTGGGCTGTGAGGCCACCCACCACCCTGCCTTCCAGCACAACGATTATAATGACCATTCCCTCCCGGTCCAGGAGCTCATTCAAATACGAGGAATGGGCTACTCCTTCCACCGGGGCTGTGAACGCTTTCTGAAATACCCCGACCAGGTCGATGAAGACCGAAAGGTCCCCCAGGCCAATCCGCCGGATTTCGGGTTGCTGCATATCCTTACCCATTTTGTTTTTTCATCCGGCCCGGAACAGGTTGCCCATAAAAAAGGGGAGAACCGAACTTGTGGGCATTTTTTTTCCCAAAAGCATACAGGTTATTCAAAATCAGGCTACCTTTCATATTAAAATTATTTCCTATGAAGAATAAATCCCTGATTTTCCTGTTCATTTTTTGCACGGGCTTTTCATTTTGGGGAATGGCCCAGCAGGGGGTCGAAGGGCCCAAAAATGTGGTCAAGATCAACCTGAGCTCCCTCGTGCTCAATAATTTTGGTCTCCAGTACGAAAGGAAATTGTCTCATAAAATCAGCTTCGGCCTTGGTTTCCGGTTCATGCCGGACGGCCAGCTGCCTTTTCACAACACAATCAAAAGTCTCATTAACAAAGCCCATTCCTCCGGATCGGGAAATAATAATAACAATAATAATAATGACAGTTCCTTTCAAAATGCAATATCCAATTCCCGGATGGGGGATTGGGCGGTCACTGCGGAAGTCCGGTTCTATTTCGGCAAAAAAGGGTTTGCCCGGAATTTTTATGGTGCCCCCTACATACGTTATGCCCAGTTCAGTTTGAACATCCCCTACACCTATACCGACCAGAATAACCAACCCCATCACATGGACCTCCAGGGCAATCTGACCGGCTTCGGGGCCGGGCTGATGCTGGGAAAATCCTTCATGATCAAAAAAAGGGTGGTTTTGGATCTCTGGATCCTCGGACCGTTTTATGGGCCGGGCCATGCCAATGTAACCGCAACTGCTGACCTGAGCCAACTCTCTGACCAGGATAAGCAGAACCTCCAGAGCAATATCCAGAACCTGAAAATCCCAACCTGGACAATTAACGCCAATGTGACCAATTCCGGAGTCACGGCTACCGGCACCGGAGGCTTTATCGGGATCCGCGGCCTGGGGCTCAACCTTGGAATCGCCTTCTGAAGACAGGCGTCAGCCCGGGACGTGATGGAAGATCCTCGGGAGGAAGATGATCGCACCAACAAGGGCTGCCGCAACCGATGCCAAAAGGACCGCCCCGGCGGCAACATCCTTGATGAAACCTACCCTTTCATCCGAACCCGGGTGGACCAGGTCGCACAGCTTTTCCACACAGGTATTGAAAGCCTCGGCCGTAAGGACCAGGCCGATGCAAAGGATCACGAGGGTCCACTGGCCGGCATGAAGCCGGACCAGGAACCCCAAAAGGATCGCTGCCAGGGCGGCCAGGGCATGAATCCAGGCATTATGCTCCGTCCGGATCAGGGCCAGGATGCCCCGGATAGCATGCCTGAAACTGCCGATCCTTTTGCGGATGGAAAATCTTTCCTGTTGCATGGGTTGGAGGGTCCGGGGAGGGCGGGGTGATTTCCCCGGCTAAAATTTTTTCCGCGATACCCTATTTTTTGTAAATTTAGTCCAACCCTTCCAACATTTGCCGGAAAAGCGACCCCGCCTGCCGGCCCACCTTTAAAACCAGGTTATGTCCATTCCACGCAGAACATTTATCCGCACCGGCTCGGCTGCAATCGCCGGGATCCTGGCGATTCCCAGGAGCCTTAAAGCCTTCAGTTTTCCCCATGAGATCCTCGGACTCCAGCTTTACAGCGTCCGGGACGATATGGGAAAGGATCCGGAAGGAACCCTGAAACAGGTGGCTTCGGCCGGATACAAATATGTGGAGCACGCCAATTATATCGACAGGAAATTTTACGGCTATTCAGCACCTGATTTCAGGAAACTGATTGATGGTCTCGGCCTGGATATGATCAGCGGCCATACCGTCATGAGCATGAAGGACTGGGACGACGCAAAAGGCGATTTTACCGATGAGTGGAAATGGACCATCGAGGATGCGGCCACCATGGGCCAGCGTTTCCTGATCAGCCCCTGGCTGGATGAAAGCCTGCGCAAGGACATCGATGGCCTGAAGAAGTTCATGGACCTTTTCAATAAATGCGGCAAACTTTGCAAGTCCCATGGCCTGACCTTTGGCTACCACAACCACGATTTCGAATTCAACACCATGGTGGACAACATGAGGCTCTACGATTTCATCCTGAAGAACACCGATCCCACCCTGGTCATGCAGCAACTCGACGTGGGCAATATGTATGAAGCCGGGGCCAAGGCCCTGGATGTCCTGCATCAGTACCCCGGGAGGTTCAAACTCATGCATGTTAAAGATGAAATTCCATCCCGCAAAGGGGAGATGGGAGACAAATATGAAAGCTGCGTCCTGGGCAAAGGCATCCTGCCCGTGAAGGAGATCGTGGATACCGGCCGCAAGACCGGCGGAACTTCCTATTTCATCATCGAGCAGGAATCCTACCAGGACCAGACCCCCGTGGAATGCTGCAGGCAGGATTATGCCGTCATGACAGGCTGGGGTTACTAAAACCCGGCCCGTTCACCGCATCCGCTGCAGGCCGGTAAGCATCCCATTTCCAGCCTGTGGCCTATATCGGGAACTCTTGCCCTATTCCTGGCCACGGGCTTATTGCCACAAACCAGCTTCCAGGTCAATTTTTAATCCGTGAAATGTTCACAGGCTTCCAATAGGGCTTTGGAGCCCTGACGGATTTCCTCTTCCCCGATGATGAGGGGCGGGGCGATCCTGAGGCAATGCGGAGCGAACAGGAACCAGTCCACGAGCGTCCCGCCCCGGATGCAATGGGATATGACCGCCCGGCAGGTCGCCGGATCTTCAAACTCCACCGCGATCATCAGTCCCTTCCTCCGGACCCGGCGGATCCGGGGATGAACCAGCAACTGGCTGAAAAGGGCTCCCCGGGATTCCACGGCATCGAGATATCCTCCTTCCAGCAGGGCCTCCAGGGCGGCTTTGCCTGCCGCGCAACAAACGGGATGGCCGCCAAAGGTGGTGATATGCCCCAATACAGGATCATGGGATAGGCAGGACATGATTTCAGGGTCGGAGATGAAGGCCCCCAGCGGCATTCCGCCGCCCAGGGCCTTACCCAGCACCAGGATATCCGGTACGATGCCATAGGAACTGAAGGCCCAAAGGGGCCCGTTCCTTCCGAATCCGCACTGGACTTCGTCCACCACCAGCAAGGTTCCTGTCTCCCTGCACCGGTGGCTGAGGGCCTTCATCCATTCGGGATCCGCCGCGATCACGCCGGCCTCCGCCTGGATCGTTTCGGTCACCACGCAGGCGGTTCCGGTCCCGATCTGCTCCAGGCTTTTGCTGGAATTGAAATCCAGGTGGCCCACCTTCGGAAGCAGGGGGCCGTAAGCATCCCTCCAGTAAGGATCCCCCAGGATGCTGAGCGCTCCCTGGGTGGATCCATGATACCCTCCGCGGAATGCGAGGATCTCCGCCCTTCCGGTATATCTTTTGGCCAGTTTCATGGCCCCCTCGATGGCCTCGGACCCGGAATTGGTGAAATAAACCGATTGGAGGGTGGAAGGAAGCAGTCCGGTGATCAGGCTGGCAAACTGTACCTGGGGGGTCTGCACCAACTCCCCGTAGACCATCAGGTGAAGATAATGGTCCAGCTGGGCACGGATCGCATCCACTACCCGGGGCGGCCGGTGCCCCAGGGCGCATACCCCGATCCCGGCAATCAGGTCCAGGTAGCGCTTCCCGGAGGGATCCCAGAGATACATGCCTTCGGCACGGATGATCTCCAGGCCCATGGGATCGGGGGAGGTCTGGGCCAGATGGCGAAGGAAAAGCTGGCGGGAGGTCAATTCAGGTACCGGGATATTGACGAAATTAGCAAATCAGGCCTAATCCTGACCCACCTTATGCCTACCATACTCCCGGTTAAAGGAATTTCGCCCCGTTTCGGGAAGGATTGTTTCATCGCTCCCAATGCCACCGTAGTAGGAGATGTTATCACGGGGGATGAATGCAGCATCTGGTTCAATGCGGTGGTCCGGGGGGATGTGAATTCCATCCGCCTGGGCAACCGGGTCAATATCCAGGATGGGGCCGTGGTCCATGCCACTTACCAAAAAACCACAACCGTGGTGGGAGACCGGGTCTCCGTGGGGCACCTGGCCATTGTTCATGGCTGCACTGTTGGAGATGATGTGCTGATCGGAATGGGGGCGATTGTGATGGACCATGCCCGGATTGGAAGCAATTCCATCATTGCCGCGGGAGCCGTGGTCCTGGAGGGGACCGAAGTCGAGTCCGGAAGCATATATGCCGGTGTGCCAGCCCGGAAGGTGAAAGATATCAGCCAGGAACTGATCCGCGGGGAAATCCACCGGATAGCTGAAAATTACCTGATGTACGCAGGCTGGTTCAGGCCTCCCGGGGAAGACTGATCAGGAGAGGCTTTCCAGGATGGAAAGGTAGCTCACATAACGTTCCGGGGAAATTTTCCCTTCCTCCAGGGCCTTTTTCACTTCGCATCCTGGTTCCTCAACGTGAAGGCAATTACTGAACCGGCATCCAGAAATATAATCCCGCATTTCGGGGAAATAATGGGAGACTTCCGGGGGAGCCATTTCAACCAGTCCGTATTCCCGGATACCCGGGGTATCGATGACCTTGCCGGAACCGGGGAGGTCAAACATCTCCGC
>JANWKA010000101.1 GCA_025451655.1 Chitinophagaceae bacterium
CCGGACCGGTATCCTTTAATGGCAATAGTTTTACCTATACCTTTCCGGCCCATTCCTTCACCATGATCCGGATCCCCCTGGTCGGGCAATAGGCATGGCAAATCAAATCAGCAAATTGAGGGCGAAGATTTTTTTCAACCGCGAAACCTTCATCCTGTATTCAAATCGCAGTTTATGTCCCTGATCGTAGTAGGCTCCATGGCTTTCGATGATATCGAAACCCCCTTCGGCAAATCGAACCGGATCATCGGGGGCGCTGCCACCTATATTGCCCTGGCTGCCTCCCAGTTCATCCGGCCCGTGAACCAGATCTCGGTGGTGGGATATGATTATCCCCAGGAGGAACTGGCCGAACTGGAACGATTCGGGGTGAACCTGGAAGGGGTCCAGATTAAAAAGGACCGGAAATCTTTTTTCTGGGCCGGGAAATACCATATGGATATGAGCGCCCGGGATACCCTGGTGACCGAGCTCAACGTACTTTCCGATTTTGATCCCGTCATCCCGGAAAGCTACCAGGGTGCGGAGTTCCTGATGCTGGGCAACCTTTCACCGGACGTCCAGCTCAAAGTGCTGGACCGGCTCCGGGAAAGGCCAAGGCTGATCGTCATGGATACCATGAATTTCTGGATGGATACTGCCCTGGAGGCGCTCCACCGGGTGGTCGCGCGGGTGGACGTGCTGCTGGTCAATGATGCCGAGGCCAGGCAGCTGAGCGGGGAATTTTCCCTGGTCAGGGCCGCCCGGAAAATCCTGGGGGAAATGGGTCCCAAATATCTGGTGATCAAAAAGGGGGAGCACGGCGCCCTGCTCTTCCATGGCAACACGGTATTCTGCGCTCCGGCCCTTCCCCTGGAGGACGTGTTCGATCCCACCGGTGCCGGGGATACCTTCGCCGGTGGATTCACGGGCCATGTGGCCAGGACCAAGGACATTTCATTTGAAAACCTGAAGACGGCCATCATCGTAGGTTCCGCGATGGCTTCCTTCTGCGTGGAACGTTTTGGAACCCAGCGCCTCCGCGAGATCCAGCTCAGCGACATCCACACCCGGATCCGGCAGCTTGCAGACCTGGTCCAGTTCGACATCGATTTCAATTGAGGGAGTTTCCTTTTCCGCTTGCGGCACAAACTCCCACTGTCGTATCTTTGCGCGCTCCGCAGGCAATAAAAGTACTCCGGGATAAGCCATGAAAGTCGCAGTCGTAGGTGCTACGGGCCTGGTTGGGTCCAAAATGCTCCAGGTGCTCCGGGAACGCAGGTTTCCGGTGACGGAACTGATCCCGGTGGCATCGGAGCGCTCTGTGGGGAAGGAGATCCGTTTCGGGGAAAATGCGTTCCGGGTCGTGGATGCCGGGGAAGCCATCGCCCGCAAACCGGAAATCGCCCTATTTTCGGCCGGAACTGCTGCTTCCCTGCTGCTCGCGCCGCAATTTGCGGAAGCAGGGTCCACCGTAATCGACAATTCCTCGGCATGGCGGATGGATCCTTCCAAAAAGCTGGTGGTTCCTGAAGTGAATGCCCATGTCCTGGAACCGGGGGATCAGATCATCGCCAACCCCAACTGTTCTACCATCCAGATGGTGGTGGCCCTCCATCCCCTCCACCAGCGATACCGGATCCGCAGGGTGGTCGTCTCTACCTACCAGTCCGTTACCGGCACCGGGGTGAAAGCTGTCAACCAGCTTATGAATGAACGCAGCGGCATCGTGGGGGACATGGCCTATCCCTATCCGATCGACCTCAATGCATTACCCCATATCGATGTTTTCCTGGAGAACGGGTACACCCGGGAAGAGATGAAAATGGTCCTGGAAACCCGGAAAATTATGGGGGATGACTCCATCCGGCTCACATCCACCACCGTTCGTATCCCGGTGATGGGAGGCCATAGTGAAGCCATTAATGTGGAATTTGAAAAAGAATTCGATATCCGGGAGGTCCGGGAGATCCTGTCTGCAGCGCCCGGAGTCGTTTTGTCCGATGATCCCTCCTCCATGAAATATCCCATGCCCCTGGATGCCCAGGACCGGGATGAGGTTTTCGTGGGCCGGGTCCGCAGGGATGAATCCCAGGACCGGACCCTGAACCTCTGGGTGGTATCTGATAACCTCCGCAAGGGTGCAGCGACCAATGCGGTGCAGATCGCGGAATACCTGCTGTCCAGGAACTGGATCTGAGCCCCTTTCCCTTTTTCTCCAGGATTTTAATGAACCCGACGGATCCAGAGGTTGCCTTTGCCTGGAATGAAAATGGTTAAAAGGATTCGTCCCGGGTCGTCCGAAAAACAAGGCCTGCCCCCGCACCAGTCCGCCCTAAACCTGCGACCCGGCCTGATCGTCCAGGACCGGTCGACGAAAAGTTGTCCCGCATGAAAAACGGGGATCATCCCTCCCCCCTTCCGATGCACCTCCATCATTCAAGCTGGAAAAGTTAAAAAATATGTAAGCCTCGCAAAAGGGTAAATTTTGTGACCCTCTTCCATCAGACCGTCCCCATAGAGGAACATCCGGACATCCGAATTAAGGGGTAGTTTCTTTGGAAATTATTTACATTTAACGGTTTACGCCATTCTGGGCCGAATCGGGTATGATGAGAGGGTTTCTTTCCATGGTGATATTGTGGTTCTCCTTCACGGCCTTCCCATCCGGCCTGCAGGCCCAGGCATCTGCCCCGGATTCCGCGTCCTACGAGGCTGGGATCCACACGGCGGTACAGTCCTACCTGGATTATAATAAGAATCAATCCAGGCTTTTCAACGGCATTCAGTACTTGTCTTATACTTTTCCGGTCACGGGATTTCCATTTTTTATCACCGGTCAGTGGTCCACCGGTTCGGTTGATTATGACCGGGAGGAATTCAGTCCGGTATCCCTGCTCTATGACCTGGTCCGGGACCAGGTCATCATTATGGGCCTGGATTCTGGGGCCCGGATCGTTCTGAGGCCGGATCTGGTAGGATGGTTCCGGATGCAGGGGCATACTTTTATCCGGATCAGCGGGGATTCGGGGATCGGGTTGCGGGACGGCTATTATGACCAGCTTTACCGGGGAACTCACCAGGTGCTGGCTCACTGGTCCAAATCCCTCCAGGAAAGCATTTCCGGAACCACCCTGACCCGATCTTTCGAATCTTCCGAACATTATTATGTCCTGTTCGGTAAAACCTACCATTCCATCAGCAGCAAAGGGGCCCTGCTATCCCTTTTCAGGGACAGGAAACAGGCGATACAGGCTTACCTCAGGAAAAACCACATCAGGTATCGCCGGGACCAGGGGCTAGCCATTGCCAAAATGGCGGAGTTTTATGATCTCAGCAATCCATGACCAGAAAGCGATACTTCCTTTTGCTTTTATGCGCACTCAGCCTCCCCTCGGCTCTGGATGCCCAGGTTGCGGGGGATAGCCTGGTCACCGGGACCTTCCAGGGGGTCCCCTTCAGCCAGTTTGCGGCCCAGGTCCGGTCCATGACCGGGTACCGGATCTTTTTCGAACCTTCCCAGGTGGATTCGATACGGGTTACCCTTTCGGCGGATCATCGCCCGGTCCTGGAACTGTTACAGGAGGCCGTTGCCGGTTCGGACCTTTATGTTTCGGCCGCCCCCGGCAGGGAAATTTTCATCTTCAGGGGGCATCCCATTCACCCCGATCTCCCCCCCGGATTTTTTGAAGCGAATCCGGATACCACGGGCCTGGCAGCCTATGACGAAGGAATCATGAGCCCCGGGCCGGGTCTCGCAACCAGGCCCACCCAGGAAAACAAGACCGTGGACATCGGGATCCCCACAAACCATATCAGGCCCGGTTTATCCAACCTGGCCGGTTATGTACATGACGGGGCAACCGGGGAAGCCATATCAGGGGCCTTGCTTTATATCGACCATCCCCATATCACCGCCACCTCAGACCGGTTCGGATATTACTCCCTCACGATACCCAGGGGGAATCATATCCTGAACATCGTCGGTCCGGGCATGTATGACGCGACCCGGCATATCATGCTCTATTCCGAAGGGAAAATGGATATCGATCTCCAGGAAAAAGTGCTGGCCCTGAAAACCGTGGTCATCGAGTCCAGCCGTGCAGGAAACGTCAAAAGCACCACCATGGGACTCCAGCGCCTGGACATCGCCAACATCAAGCAAATGCCAGCCGCTTTCGGGGAAACGGATATCCTCCGGGCCGTGCTCACCCTCCCCGGGGTGCAGAGCGTGGGGGAAGCCAGCACCGGTTTCAATGTGCGGGGTGGCGCCACCGATCAAAACCTGATCCTGTTCAATGACCTCACCATTTATAATCCGGCCCATTTCTTCGGATTCTTTTCAGCCTTCGATCCGGACCTGGTGCGGGATATCACCCTGTATGAAGGCAGCATTCCCTCCCGGTACGGCGGAAGGATCTCCTCGGTTCTGGACATCATCTCCCGGGAGGGGAATACCAAAAAGATCAGCGGGACGGCCGGCATCGGCCCCCTGACCTCCAAGCTCACTTTGGATGGCCCCATCGACAAAAAGACCACTTTTGTGGCAGGAGTCCGGACCACTTATTCGGATTGGCTGCTCAGCCTGCTTCCCTCCCAGTACCGGAAAAGCACAGCGTCTTTTTACGATGCCACGCTCCATATCAGCCATCATTTCGACGACAAAAATGATTTGTACGTCAATGGTTATATCAGCCATGACCGCTTCAATCTGAATGGCGATACGACCTACAGTTACGGAAACCGGAACGCCAACCTCAAATTCAAGCACCAGTTCAGCAATATTTTCTATGGGGTGGCCACCCTGGGCTATGATGAATATGCCTATTCCGTGCAAAGCGCTTTTGACAGCAGCCTGGCCTACAAGCTCCAGTTTGGGATCCGGCAATATAATGGCAGGCTGGATTTCACCTATTACCTGGGCGCCTACCATACCCTGGAATTCGGGTTGGATAATAAACTTTACAAGCTCCAGTCCGGTTCTTTCCAGCCCTCCGGGGCTTTCTCGCTGGTGGTACCCCAAACCCTCCAGCCGGAACAGGGGCTGGAAAACGCCCTGTATCTTTCAGACCAGTATAAGGTAACCGATCAGTTCTCCCTGGAATACGGGATCAGGTATTCCCTGTATACCTACCTGGGCCCCAGAACGGTTTACCAGTATCCCCAGGGAGCTCCCAAGATCGCAGGAACTTCGCTCGATTCGATCTATTACGGGCCCGGGAAGGCCATCAGGACCTACCAGGGCCCTGAGTTCAGGATCAGCGGTAAATATTCCATTTCCCAGAATTCCTCCGTGAAGCTGTCCTATAATACGCTGAGGCAGAATATTATGATGCTTTCCAATACGACCGCTGCTTTTCCCACGGATATCTGGAAACTTGCCGATAGCTACCTGGCGCCGGAACTGGGCCATCAGGTTTCCATGGGTTATTACCTCAACCTTAAATCCAATACCATTGAGGCATCCCTTGAAGTATATTATAAATGGCTGGATCATACCCTGGACTTCAAGAGCGGCTCCGTCCTGCTGATGAATCCCCAGATCGAGACCTCGGTGATCAACATGAACGGCCAGGATTATGGCGTGGAGTTCCTTTTACGGAAAACAGCTGGAAAACTGAATGGCTGGATCAGTTATTCCTATTCCCGGTCCCTTTTGCAGCAGCATGATCCCCTGGCGGGGGAACTGATCAACGGGGGCCAATATTACCCAAGCAATTATGACAAGCCCAATGCCCTTAATGTCACTGGCAATTACCGGGTTTCACACCGGTTCAGCCTGTCCCTGGATGTCACCTACAGCACCGGCAGGCCGATCACCCTGCCCATCGGGCAATATGATTACGGAGGCGGGTCCAGGGCCCTTTATTCTGACCGCAACCAATTCCGGATCCCGGATTATTTCAGGGCGGATTTTTCCATGAACATTGAGGGCAACCACAAGGTCCACCAGTTCTCCCATAATTCCTGGACGATTGGAGTATATAACCTGACCGGGAGAAAAAATGCTTATTCGGTTTATTTCATTTCAGAGCATGGGGCTGTGGACGGTTACCAATTGTCGGTTTTCGGAACGGCAATTCCTTACATCACCTATAATATCCGGTTCTGAATATAAACCGCTGGAACGGGTTCTCATCCCCCCGGACCTGGGCATCAAATGAAATCAACATGAAGAAGCGTGGCATTCGGGTATGGGGTCTTTTGCTGGCAGCCACCTGCCTCCTGGCAGGTTGGCCAGGCTGTGTCACTCCCTTTAATCCACCGCCGACGAACCAAAACCCGCAAGACCTGGTGGTGGAAGGATTTATCAATGTCAATGGGCCGACCACCATAAAATTATCCCTGACCCGGTCGCTCCAGGATTCCTTTGGAATCGTCCCTGTAACCAATGCCCAGGTCAGCGTGGAAGATATCAACGGCACCCTTTATCCCCTTTACGAACAGGGCTCGGGATATTATACCCTTGGGACGCTGAACGGAACCACCGACAGCCTCCGTCTGAATATCATTACCCCCGACGGAAACCAGTACCAGTCCGATTTCCAGGCGCCTGTTCCGGCCACCCCGATTGACAGCATTTCCTGGAATCTGGTCCACGGCAACCTGCAGATCTATGCCAATACCCATGGGCCGGATGGGGTCATCGGTTATTACCTCTGGCAATATGAAGAGACCTGGCAGTTTCATACCTACTACAGGGCTTATTTCCTGTACCAGAATGGCCAGATCGTTCCACTGCCGCCGGGGACAGATATTTATACCTGCTGGAAAACCGACAGTTCTTCCGGAATCCTCCTGGGGAGCTCATCAGGGCTTTCCAAAAATGTGGTGGGCCAGGCCCCCCTGGTGACCATTCCCGACCATGCCCAGCAGCTCAGCATGCTGTACAGCATCCTGGTGCATCAGTTTTCCCTGAGCAGCCAGGCCTTCCAGTTCTGGACCAACCTCAGGGCAAACTCTCAAAATCTCGGGACCATATTTGATCCCCTTCCTTTCACGGGTCACGGTAATTTGGTCTGTGTCACCCATCCGGAGCAGCAGGTCATCGGATACGTGAGTGTAGGGAGCGAGGTGGACCAGCGGATTTTCATCAGCAATGCAGAGATGCCCATGGACTGGAACCAGCCGCCCGGGTGTCCCCTGGTGGTGGTCCCGGGCGACAGTCTGTCCTATTTTTTCGGACCCAGCCTGGATCCGATCACCCAGGACGGGATCTTCAATTATTACGGTTCCATACCGCCCTGTGTGGATTGCACTGCAATAGGCACGAAGGTGAAGCCCTCCTTCTGGCCATGACCTGCAGGGGGTGAAGCCCGGGTCCCGGAACAGCAAGGAGGTTAAAAAAATTATTTTTCAAGACATGTGTAAGTCTTTTCCATACCGGTTCCTGATCCTGCTGATGATTTTGTCCTGGACCGGTTTGCGGGTCCTGGGCCAGGGATCCATTCCCAGGATGACGGAACGGATCTTCGTTCAGACAGACCGGACATTCTACCTGGCCGGGGAACGGATCTGGTTCAGCATTTATGACCTGGACAGCCAGTTCACCGCACCCCTGGCCGTCAGCAGGATCGCCTATTTGGAGATCCTGGATTCCGCGCACCACCCGCTGCTTCAGGCCAAAGTTGCGCTTTCCGGAGGGAGGGGCCATGGGTCCCTGCAGCTGCCCCTGACCCTTCGCTCCGGCAATTACCTGTTGCGATGCTATACCGCATGGATGAAGAATTTCCCGGCAGGGAACTATTTCAGCCAGCTGC
>JANWKA010000102.1 GCA_025451655.1 Chitinophagaceae bacterium
CAGTATGGGCTATTGCGGGAAATCCATGGCCAATCCTTACCCTTCATGGTGAGGGCCTTTAGTCATTCCAACCTTAAAAACCGACTGAAAATGATGAACCGCAACCGATCATCCCGTCTCCAGGTATTCCGGTACCTGGTCCTGTTGCCCCTGGCCGGGGCATCCATTGCCCTGTTGGGCAACTCCCGGCCCCATAGGGTCCCAGGAAGCCGGATTCCATCAATCCATGGGAGGAATGCTTATTTCCTGGATTCGGTCCCGCCTCCGCCGCCGCCTCCGGCGAAACATTTTTCACCACCTCCGCCACCACCACCACCTCCATCCCCTCTTCCTCCGCAGCCCGCCGGTGGTGATCATGTTCCCGGGAAAACGCCACCACCACCACCTCCTCCTCCACGCCCTCCCAGTGGAGATCAGGTTCCCGCAAAGACCCCAACAACACTCCTCCTCCAATTCCCTCCAGGGGTTGATCATGTTCCCGCGAAAACCCCTCCCCCTCCCCCTCCTCCACCACCTCCGGCCCAGTCCAGGTAGGCAGGATTGCAGTTCAGGGGCAGGGATCAAGTGAAGGGCAGATCCGGGGGACAGCACCTATTGCTGGGCATGGGCGGCAACCCGGTTGCCTTCGGTGTCCGTGAACATGGAAATGCAGCCGATGTCTTTTCCGAGATCGGTTCTCGGCATGAGCACTTTTCCGCCGGCACTTTCAACGCGGTCCATCACTTTCTGGATGTTCGGGTCGGCATTCAGATAGATGATGACTCCATCCATGGATGGGGTGTGGTCGGGGCCCTGAACCAGGGCACCGGTTGCCTTTCCGTTGCCCGTTTCGGAGGGGAAACCGGTCATCTTCATGCCGTGCATTTCGGGCATCGGGGTCATTTTGATCTGGAAAATCGTTTCGTAGAATTTTTGCGCCCTTGAAATGTCCCTTGCCGGGATTTCAAACCAGTTCAGGGAATTGGTGTTCTTGTCCATAAAAAGAGTTTTTGGGTTCATGAAACAAAGGATTTCATATTCCCTACCTCAGGTAAGCGATACCCCCTGATGAATCCCCGTCCTTTTAGAGTCTCCGCAATTTTCAATCCCGTATTCCTTATTGCGGCCTTTTTTCCACAAGTGGCCGGAAAAGTCATTCCCCTGGGGAATCCCGGGTCCATGGCAGGAATTTTGCCTTCTTTCTTTTGATAATCACTTGTTTTCATCGATTTAAAATCAAAAATCATGCAAGTAGGAGATTTTATCGTTTGCCGGCTTGCGGCCTGGGGGGTGAAGCGGATTTACGGTTATCCGGGGGATGGGATCAACGGGGTGATGGAAGCGCTCAACAGGGGGAAGGACAAGATCGATTTCATCCAGACCCGTCATGAGGAAATGGCTGCATTCATGGCCTGCGCCCACGCCAAATTCACCGGGGAAGTTGGGGTCTGCATGGCTACCTCCGGCCCGGGGGCCATTCACCTGCTCAATGGATTGTACGATGCCAAAATGGACCACCAGCCGGTGGTTGCCATCGTGGGTCAACAGGCCAGGATGGCGATGGGAGGGGATTTCCAGCAGGAAGTGGACCTGATCTCCCTTTTTAAGGATGTGGCTCACGAATATGTACAAATGGCGACGGATCCCAAACAGATCCGCCACCTGGTGGACCGGGCCATCCGGATCGCAAGGGTTTTCCGGACGGTGACCTGCCTGATCCTTCCCAACGATATTCAGGAAATGGATTATGAGGAGCCCAACCGGCTGCATGGAAGCATCCATACCGGCATGGGGTACAGCGCTCCCCTGGTCATTCCTGGCCAGGATGAAGTCCGCAAGGCAGCCGGGATCCTGAATTCCGGAAACAAGGTGGCCATTCTTGCCGGAGCTGGTGCGGCAGGGGCTGCCGCCGAGCTCATAGAAGTGGCTGACCTGCTCGGAGCAGGGATCGCCAAGGCCCTGCTGGGGAAAGCAGTGCTCCCTGATGACCTGCCTTTTGTCACGGGGGCAGTTGGCCTGCTGGGGACCAAACCAAGCTATGATCTGCTGATGGAATGCGATACCCTGCTCATGGTGGGGACCGGGTTCCCTTATTCTGAATTCCTGCCCCGGGAAGGAAGTGCCCGGGCGGTACAGATCGATATTGACGGAAGGATGCTGGGACTCCGGTATCCCACCGAAGTCAACCTCCAGGGTGACAGCAAGGCCACCCTCCAGGCCCTGATCCCCCTGCTGGAAAAAAAGAAGGACCTGAGCTGGAGGCAACGGATTGAGAAGGAGGTCGCCCGGTGGTGGAAGATCATGGAAGCCCGGGCCATGAATGGCGCCAATCCCATCAACCCCCAGCGGGTCTTCTGGGAGATGTCTTCCAGGCTGCCTGATAACTGCATCCTGACGGCAGACTCCGGATCCACCGCCAGTTGGTTTGCCCGGGATCTGAAAATCCGCAGTGGCATGATGGCCTCCCTTTCCGGCAACCTGGCAACCATGTGCCCGGCAGTGCCTTATGCGATTGCGGCAAAATTTGCTTACCCCGACCGGGTGGCGGTCGCCCTCGTCGGGGACGGTGCCATGCAGATGCTCGGGATCAACGGATTGGTCAGCATCTCCAAATACTGGCAGAGATGGACCAACCCGGCCATGGTCATCCTGGTTCTGAACAATGGAGATCTGAACATGGTCAGCTGGGAGCAACGGATCATGATCGGGGATCCGAAATTCGAAGGATCCCAGGATGTCCCCCAGTTCAATTATGCAGCCTACGCTAAACTTCTGGGGCTGGAAGGGATCCGGCTGGAAAAGCCCGAAGACATCGTTGAAGGGCTGGAAAAGGCATTCCGTGCCAAACGGCCCGTGGTGATCGATGCACTCGTGGATCCCAGTGTTCCCCCGCTTCCCCCTCATATCAACCTGAAACAGGCCAGGGATTTCACCTCCTCCATTCTGAAGGGGGATGTGAACGCCTGGGACATGGTCAGGCAAACCTACAAGGAAGTCGTTGAAAATTATTTCCATTGATTGATCCCCCGCCGGAAATGGAATTGCATCCCGGGGTTCCTGTCCGGAACCTGCGAGTTTCGGCATATGATATACCAGCTTCCTCTCCTGAATCAGATGGCACCCTGTCCTGGGACCAAACCACCCTGGTCCTGGTGGAACTGGAAGCCGGGGATGTGACCGGCATCGGATATACCTATGGACATGAGGCCACAGCGATGGTGATCCATAAAACCCTGGCTCCCCTCGTCCTGGGGAAAAACGTCCTGGATATACCCGGTATTTATAGGGAAATGGTCGCCCGGATCCGGAACGAGGGGCAGTGTGGTATTGCCATGATGGCGGTTTCGGCAGTTGATGTGGCTCTTTGGGACACCAAGGGCAAATTGCTATCCCAGCCCCTGTGCAGCTTATTTGGCCAGAGCAGGGAATGCGTCCCGGTTTATGGCAGCGGCGGGTTCACCAATTATAACGACCAGCAACTGGGCCGGCAGATTGAATCCTGGCTGGAAGCCGGGATCCGGGCGGTGAAGATCAAGATCGGCAGGGAATCCTCCAGGATGATGCACCGGGTCCGGCTTTCCAGGGATGTCATGGGTCCCCGGTGTTCCTTTTATGTGGACGCAAACGGCGCCTTCACCGTGGAGGAGACCAGGGAGGTTTTCCCGGTACTGGAAGCCTCGCGGGTGGAATGGTTTGAGGAGCCGGTGATTGCTGAAGACCTTGCCGGATTAAGGCAGGTCCGGCAGCAGGTCAACCGGTCCATGCGGATCGCCGCAGGCGAATATGGCTATCATCCGCGCTATTTCCTCCGGATGGCGGAATTTGGGGCGGTTGATGTCCTTCAGGCAGATGCAACCCGTTGCGGGGGATTCAGCGGATTTCTGGAGGTGGCTGCAATCAGCCAGGCCGCTGGCCTTCCTTTTTCATCCCATTGCGCCCCCGCCCTCCACCTCCATGCCGCTTTGTGCTGCCCTTCCTTTTTTTCAGCTGAATATTTCCACGACCACCTGCGCATCGAAAGCATGCTGTTCGACGGGGTGCCGGTGCCCAGGGATGGATTGCTGTTCCCTGACCTTTCCGGAGCGGGGATGGGTCTGGAATTCAAAAAGGCGGATGCGCAACGTTTTCTTATCCGAACCTTTTAACCGTGCGAACATGACTCCTGAAACCCAATCCTCCCACCCCGGGCCGGCAGGCTCCTTTCCGCTGACCAATGGGGTTCCCCCGAAAAATGATTGGGAATCTATCCGCCCTGTCCCGGATTCCGCAGCGCTTTCGGCTGCCCTCCGGTCGGCTATTACCGGGGAGGTCCGTTTTGACGACGGGAGCAGGGCCCTGTATGCCACCGACGCATCCAACTACAGGCAGTCGCCCCTGGGAGTGGTGATTCCAAAGACCGTGACAGACATCGAAAAGACGATGGCCCTCTGCCGGAAATTTGGCGCCCCGGTCCTTTCAAGGGGCGGGGGGACCAGCCTCGCGGGCCAATGCTGCAATGTGGCGGTGGTGATGGATATGACCAAATATTACAACAAGGTGCTCCATATCGACCGGGAAAAAAAGCTGGTCACGGTCCAGCCGGGAATCGTCCTGGATGAAATGAAGAAGATCACCGAAAGGGAAGCGGGCCTCACCTTCGGCCCGGACCCGGCTACCCATGACCACTGTGCCATCGGGGGGATGCTGGGAAACAATTCCTGCGGATCGCATTCGGTCATGGCTGCCTTTGCCGGATATGGAGCCCGCATGAGCGATAATGTGGAATCGATGGTCGTGCTGACCTATGACGGGATCCGGATGAAGGTCGGCCCCACCCCGGATCCAGAATACCGGCAAATTCTCAGCGAGGGAGGGAGGAAGGCGGACATATACCGGTCCCTCAGGGAGCTCGGTGAGCGCTATGCGGACCTGATCCGGAAAAAATTCCCCGATATTCCCAGGAGGGTTTCCGGTTATAACCTTCCGGACCTTCTGGAAGAGCATGGCTTCAACCTGGCTTCGGCCCTGGTGGGAACGGAAGGGACCTGCGTCACGATCCTGGAAGCCACCCTCAGGTTGCTGGAACCACCCGGTGCCAGGTCCATGGTTGTGCTTGGATATCCGGATGTTTTCGAGGCGGGGAGCCATGTTGCAGAGATCATGAAGCACCGCCCCATCGCCCTGGAAGGGATCGATAACCGGTTGATCGGCTTCATGAAGAAAAAGGGGCTGAATATGGAGGACCTTTCCCTGCTTCCGGAAGGTAAAGGCTGGCTGATGGTCGAATTCGGGGGGGACGATAAGGCACAGGCCGATGCCAGGGCGTCCGGCCTCATGGCGGCCCTCAAAAAGGCTCCTCATTGCCCCCACATGAGCCTTTTTGACCGGAAAGACCAGGAAAAAAAGCTCTGGGAGATCCGGGAATCCGGCCTCGGAGCGACGGCCTGGGTCCCTGACGAACCCATGGGCGCCCCGGGCTGGGACGAGTCCGCGGTCTCACCGGAGCGGGTAGGGGAGTACCTGCTGGATCGTCGCAAGCTCTTTGATCAATATGGATACAAACCCTCCCTCTATGGCCATTTCGGGCAGGGATGCATCCACTGCAGGGTTCAGTTCGACCTGTTCACCCGGGAAGGGATCGAAAAATACCAGTCCTTCACGCAGGAGGCGGCCAGGCTGGTGGTTCGTTATGGCGGATCCCTGTCCGGTGAACACGGGGATGGCCAGGCCCGGGCCGATTTGCTGGAAATCATGTTCGGTTCTGAACTGGTGGAAGCATTTCGGAAATTCAAGCGGATCTGGGACCCCTGGAATAAAATGAATCCGGGAAAAATTGTGGATTCTTATGGCCAGCTTTCAGGGCTCCGGATTTCCAATCATTACAGCCCGCCCCTTCGGGAAACAGTTTTTCATTTCCCGGAGGATGACCAGAAATTTTCCCATACCGTGATCCGGTGCGTAGGGGTCGGCAAATGCAGGCATCATGAGGGGGGAACCATGTGCCCCAGCTATATGGTTACCCGCGAAGAAAAGCACAGCACCCGGGGAAGGGCCAGGATGCTTTTCGAAATGATGGATGGAAAGATCCTGAAAAAAGGTTGGAAAAGCCGTGAGGTCAAGGAATCCCTGGACCTCTGCCTTTCCTGTAAGGGATGTAAGGAGGACTGTCCGGTAAACGTGGACATGGCCACCTACAAGGCCGAGTTTCTATCTCATTATTACCGGGGTTCCCTGAGGCCGAGAACGGCCTATTTTTTCGGGCTGATTTTCCGCTGGGCCCGGATCGCAACACTGGCCCCCGGGCTGGTTAATTTCCTGACCCGTAACCGGATGACCGCGCCCCTGATCAAATTGCTGGCAGGTGTGGATCCCCGGCGCAGCCTTCCGCAATTTTCCCGCCAGACCTTTCGCCAATGGTTTCTGGCCCGGAAGCCATCGGATCCCCGGGATTCAAGGCCCAGGGTGATCCTCTGGCCAGACACTTTCAACAATTTTTTCCTTCCGGAAACCCTGAAAGCGGCATGGGAGGTTTTGGATGCAGCCGGGTTCCGGGTGGTATTGCCCTCCCGGGTCCTCTGCTGCGGAAGACCCCTCTATGATTTCGGGATGCTGCGGAAAGCCAGATCCCTGATCCTGGAAATCCTGGATCATTTGAAGGAGGACATCGAGGAAGGCACTCCGATCGTCGGCCTGGAGCCGAGTTGCGTCGCTGTATTCCGCGACGAGCTTTGCAATCTTTTTCCCGGGCTGGAAAACGCATCGAGGCTGAAATCCCAGACCTATACCCTTGCCGAGTTCCTGGAAAAGAAGGCCCCCGGTTTTCCCATCCCTTCCATCCGGAAGCAGCTGATCGTCCATGGCCATTGCCATCACAAGGCGATCATGAAGATGAAGGAGTATGAGGCCATCCTGAAAAAAACAGGAGCTGCCTACCGGATGCCCGATTCAGGATGCTGCGGAATGGCGGGATATTTCGGTTATGAGAAGGGAGAACATTATGAGGTCAGCGTGAAGGCGGGGGAAAGGGTGTTGCTTCCGGCGGTACGGGAAAGTGAAGCGGACACCCTGATCGTGGCGGACGGATTCAGCTGCAGGGAGCAGATCGAGCAGCTGACCGGCCGGAAGCCGATCCACCTGGCTGAGCTGCTGCGGCAGGGATTGCACCAGGCCTCCGGTGGGCAGCCCTGATCCGGAAAGGGCCCGGGAATCCCGGTTAAAACGATGAGGGTTTGGAACAAAAACCGCCAGGATGGCTTCCCCCCGGGTTACCCGCCTGCGAGCAGGCCGGAGGCCATTTCAACAACATGGTCCACCGTAAATCCATATTCCCGGAATACCACTTCTCCGGGAGCGGAGGTCCCGAATTCTGTCATGCCCAGGACCTTTCCTTTCAGGGTCGTATACCGGAGCCAGCCGATGGTTGAACCGGCTTCTACGGCAAGCCTGGCGGTGAGGGCGGGCGGAAAAACCTGGTCCCGGTATGCCTGATCCTGTTTTTCGAACAATTCCCAGCTGGGCATGCTGACCACCCGGGCTGCAATGCCTTTTTCTTTCAGCCTGGGTTGGGCCTGGAGGATCAGCTGCACTTCGGAGCCTGAGGCCATCAGGATCAGGTTGGGAGAACTGTGGGCTTCTGAAAGAATATAGGCTCCCCGGAGCAGGCCTTCGGCTTTTCCATATTGCTCCTGGTCCAGGACAGGCAGGTTCTGGCGGGTGAGCACCAGGGCCACAGGGCCCCCCTGGTGTTCCAGCGCCGCACGCCAGGCTTGTACGGTCTCATTGGCATCTGCGGGACGGATCACCGTCATGTGGGGGACGGAGCGCAGACCGATGAGCTGTTCAACCGGCTGATGGGTTGTTCCGTCCTCTCCCAATCCGATGCTGTCATGGGTGAAAACATAGATCGGCCGGACTTTCATGATGGAGGCCAGGCGGATGGGAGGCCGCATATAATCCGAAAAGATCAGGAAGGTGCCCCCATAAGGAATGATCCCCGGGGTGAGGACCAGGCCGTTGAGGATGGAACCCATCGCGTGTTCCCGGATCCCGAAATGAAAATTCCTGCCCTCCCGGTGGTCCGCGGAAAAGGAGGGGTATTGGTCCAGCATGGTATCTGTGGAAGGCGAGAGGTCAGCCGATCCCCCGATCAGGGTAGGGAGGCTGGAGGCGATGGAATTCAGGACTTTTCCAGATGCCTTCCGGGTAGCCAGCTGGTCTCCTGCCTTGAAGGTGGGCAGTTTTTCGGTCCAGCCCTCCGGAAGATGACCGGTGCTCGATTGTTCGTATTGCCGGGCAAGGTCCGGGTATTTTTCCCGGTAGGATTCAAAAAGCCTGTTCCAGTTTTCCCGGACTGGTCCCCCTTTGGAGCCGGCCTTGCGGTAAAAATCCAGGACCTGGTCCGGGATCACGAAGGACTGGTCCGGGTCAAAACCCAGGTTCTCTTTCACGAGCCGGACCTCCTGCACTCCCAGGGGAGAGCCGTGGGCGCCAGCAGTATCCACTTTGTTGGGGCTCCCGTAAGCGATGTGTGTCCGCACCGAGATCAGTGAAGGCCTCCCGGTTTCCGCCTTGGCCTTTTCGATGGCCTCCGCAATGGCCCGGGTGTCATTTCCGTTGGCGATTTCCTGCACATGCCATCCATAGGCTTCAAAACGGGCCCCCACATTTTCATCAAAAGTCAGGGCCGTATCCCCTTCGATGGAAATATGGTTGTTGTCATATAGGTAAATGATGCTTCCCAGTTGAAGATGTCCTGCAATGGAAGCCGCTTCCGAGGAGACCCCCTCCATGAGGTCGCCGTCGCTGCAAATGGCGAAGACATGGTAATTGAACAGGTCAAATCCGGGTTTGTTATACCGGGCAGCCATCCATTCCCTTCCGATCGCAAATCCCACACCGTTGGCGAAGCCCTGGCCCAGGGGTCCGGTCGTCACCTCAATTCCCGGGGTCAGGCCATGCTCCGGGTGCCCCGGAGTCTTGCTATGGAGCTGACGGAACTGTTTGATGTCCTCCAGGGTGAGGGCATAACCAGTCAAAAACAGGTAGCTGTATTGAAGCAGGCAGGCATGTCCGTTAGACAGGATGAAACGGTCCCGGTTGGGAAATTCGGGGTGACCGGGGTCATAGGTCATCGATTCGGACCAAAGGACATGGCCTGCCGGAGCCAGCCCCATGGGTGCGCCGGGATGACCGGAATTGGCTTTCTGAACAGCGTCGGCCGCCAGGACCCGCACCGTGTTGATGCAAAGAAGTTCCAGGCTGGAAGGTTCTGTATTCATTATGGAATGGGATTGTTTTGAGGGGCTCAAGTTACGATTTATATTCCTTTGACCGGGGCCCCGAAGGGGGGTAATCCTCCCGGGCATAAAAAAAAGGGAATCGTAGATTCCCTTTTTTGTTTTTCACTGAATTGGCCCCTTAACCATTGCCATGCCGGTTTGCAGCAAACCAGATCCTGTTTTTTGCCCGGACAATTTGCCCTTTGAGGCATTCCCGTTAATTGCCCTGACTTCAATAAGAACGGTTGCTGCAAATTTTGGGGCACGGCCAGAAACGGTACTTGACTGTTTCTGCTGTAATAATTTCAAGAACCGTGCCATGAAGGAGGCCGGGACCTGGTGGGGTTCCCTCCCGGGGGGCAGTGGAAAACCCGGAGGGTTCCATTTTCCTGATATGCGCCCTTTTCCGGGACCCATGGCATGGAACTTGGACAGGTGAGGGTACAAACAATAAAAATGAGATCCATCTGGTCGGGATCGCTGGGCTTTGGCCTGGTGACCATTCCGGTGAAACTTTACAGCGCGGTCCAGGACAGTTCCCCGGGCCTGAATCTGGTGGACCGGAAGGACCATTCCCATATCCGGTACAAACGGGTGAACGAGAATACCGGAAAAGAGGTGGACTGGCAAAATATAGTCAAGGCTTTCCATTATGACGGGAAGGATGTGGTGATCACGGATCAGGAATTCGAGGCCATCAGCCCGGAGAAAAGCAAGCGGGTGGATATTTTCCGGTTCGTCAGGATATCGGCGATCGACAGCGTCTATTTCGAAACCCCTTATTTTCTCGAGCCGGACCGGAACGGGGAAAAACCTTATGTATTGCTGCAAAAGGCCCTGGAGCAGGAATCCCTGGCGGCCCTGGGAACCTTTGTCCTGCGCAACCGGGAGCATCTGGCGGTAATCAAGCCTTTCCAGGGAATTCTGGTGCTGAATCAGATCCGTTTCAGCCAGGAAATCCGGGACCTGAAGGAAATAAAGCTACCAAAGGACCGAGCGGTCAGGCCTGCGGAAATGAAAATGGCCCTGGAGCTGGTCCGGAAGATGACCGGGCCGTTCGACATCACAAAATACAAGGATACCTATGCCGGGGAGCTGATGAAGTATATCCGGTCCAAGGCGAAGGGCACCCGGGTCCGTCAGCCTTCCATGAAGGTCGTGCACCGCAATCCCACGGGCCTGATGGAACAGTTAAAAGCCAGCCTGTCCAACAAACGCAGGAAAGCCTCATGAGCCTGACCCGATACAAAAAGATCAGGGATTTCAAAAGGACGCCGGAGCCAGATTCCGGGAAGCCCCCAGGAGACCTCCCCATTTTTGTGGTCCAGCGGCATAAGGCCAGGAACCTGCACTATGATTTCAGGCTGGAAATGAACGGTGTGCTCAAAAGCTGGGCGGTTCCCAAGGGCCCTTCGCTCAATCCCGGGGACAAGCGCCTGGCGATGATGGTGGAAGACCACCCCCTGGATTATGCCACCTTTCACGGGGTGATCCCGGAGGGTAATTATGGGGCCGGTATCGTGGAGATCTGGGATCATGGGACCTATACGCTTTCTGACAAGTCCCCCAACGGACCCAGGGGATTGAAGGCCGGAAGCCTGAAATTCACCCTTCGGGGCCGCAAGCTGAAAGGGGAATTCGCCCTGGCCCGGATGTCGGGATCGGGAAATGCCTGGCTGCTGATCAAGCACCGGGACCAGTATGCCACTGACCAGCCTTACGAGAGCGGGGATTATACCGCCAAAAATTCACCGATCAACAGGGCCCTCCAGAAAGCCGGAGGGAGGAAGAAATCGGGGTCAAAGGCTTCCTGAAACCAGGGGCCGGGATGGTTCACTTGCACCAGATTTCACCGGATTAAAACCAGTTTTGAGAGGGGAGGAACCGGATGTGCAATGGCGGTTGCCAGGGCAGGGTCCGGGACCTAACTTTAAACTTTGCTTACCGCATTACCCTAATGCCCTGAAGTACTTTTCGAAAAACCAGCGATAAAGGACTACCGACATCCAGGGTTGTTAACTCCATCCGAAAGACACCGCAAGGTGTCTTTCCGGTTTTAGTCAAAGCTGACTCGCTTTTTTGAGGAATTCCGCCTTCCGCCGCCGGGATATTTCCACTGAGGTTCCATCCTTCATCATTGCAAATCCGCCCTCTCCCTGGATATAGGAATGAAGGTGATGGAGGTTGATCAGATGGGAATGGTGCACCCTGAAGAAGTCCAGGTCTTCCAGGAGGAATTCGAATTCCTTCAATGACCTGGAAACCGTCTTGCTGGTCTTGTCCTGGAAAAATATCTTGGTGTAGTTGGCCTGGGATTCGCAACGGACGATGTCTGAAACCGCCACAAACAGGAGGCCGTTCAGGGTGGGAAGCGCAATCTTGCGTGGACCCTGAGGAAAGTTTTTGACGTTCTGCAGGAAAACCTGGAGGTTTTCCTGCATGGATGCATGATCCTGGAACCGTTTCTGGCGGTATTTTTCAACTGCAACGGCGAGTTCCTCCAGGCTGAAGGGCTTCAGCAGGTAATCCAGGGCGCTGAACTTGATCGCCTTCAGCGCATAATTTTCAAAGGCCGTGGTGAACACCACGTCGAATTCAGGGCGATCATACTGACGAAGCAACTCGAAGCCGTTGTCATGGGGCATTTCCACGTCCAGGAAAATCAGACCCGGATGGTGCCGGTCGATCGCCTTTTTCCCGGCCATGACGCTGTTGCATCCCTCCGCCACCTCGACGTCAGGGAAATGCCTGGCCAGCATGGAAACCAGGATGTCAACGCAATGTTGCTCGTCGTCGATGATTACAACCTTGATCTGCATATCTTCCTGGAATTGGGTTTTAAAACAGGAATTCGGCGGGCAGGCGCACTGTTACCTGCGTGCCCAGGGCAGCCCCCTCCGGGTCCTGCATGTCGATGATTTCAATATTGGTTTCCCTGTTCCTGGTCAGCTCACTGGTCAGCTTGATCCGTTCCTGGGTCACCTTCATGCCCATGGATTGATGAACAGGCCCCTTCCGTTGCCTGATTTCCATGGCTTTTTTCCTGCCAATGCCGTTGTCCGACACCGTGCAAACAAACATTTTGCCACTCAGGGTGATATCAACCAGCAACCTTCCCATACCTTCCAGATGCACCAGCCCGTGCCAGATGGCATTTTCCACGAAAGGCTGGATGATCAGGGGGGGGATCATCACATCGTCCTGGTTGATGGATGGGTCTACATGGATGCTATAGCTGAACTTGTTGCTGCAACGGAGGCTTTCCAGCTCCAGGTACAGGTACAGGGACTGGAGTTCCCTGCTGAGAAGGACCTGGGAATGCTGGGTATTTTCCAGGATGATCCGCATCAGCCTGGAAAATTTGGTCAGGTACTCGGAGGCTTCCTCGGTCTGGTTGCTCCAGATATACTTATGAATGGAGTTCAGGGAATTGAAGATGAAATGAGGGTTCATCTGGGACCTGAGGGACCGGAGCTCCAGCTCCAGGGCCCGGCGGTGGGAGAGGACTTCGCGGTGCCGCATATAGAAAAACCCAACAATGACTCCGCAAAGGGAAACCAGAAATGCTACGAGGGCCAGGAACCAGTTGCGCCTGGATTGCATCCGCCGCAGCCTGTTCTGTTCCCGGAGCAGTTTGATCTGATTATCCTTGTTGTCCAGGTTATACAAAGCCTGCATTTCGGCCAGGTGCAGGGCAGATGCCTCATTGAAGAGGCTGTCCTTCAGGGGGATGGTTCCCTCGATATAATCCAGGGCCTTGCGGTAATTGCCCCTTTGCTCCCATGCCGCTCCCAGGGCGGAGCGGGCGGAAAGGGCCAGGGATTTGGCCCCGATCCGGGTCGCGATCCGGAGGCTGGAATCCAGGCTGGCAATCCCTTCGGAGAACCGGCCGGTGGTGAGCAGCAAATTGCCCCGGCTCAGGTAATTCTGGCAGATGTCAATCCGGTCTGAGGCATTCCGGTTGGCCATGATGGCCTTATTGAAAAAGGTCAGGGCGAGGGCGTCATTTCCTTTCCTCTGGTAGGCTTCCCCCAGGGAATTATAACAGATCGCTATCCCCCGCAGGTTCCGGTTTTGTTCATTGATCGCCAGGGACCGGTTGAAGTTATCGATGGCCCGGTCCACTTCCCCAACGCCTTCGTAAGCCAGCCCCAGGTTGGCCAGGTTCAGTGCGATCCCGTTGGAATTATGCTGCTCGGTTTCCATGGCCAGGGATTGGTCAAACTCTTCGATGGCCTTCTGGTATTGCCCCAGGGAAAGCTGGATATTGCCGATGCTGTTCGTGGCGATGGTGATTTCCCGGCGGTCACCGGTCTTTTCCGCGATCTGGAGGGCGAGCAGGTGACAGGAGAAAGCCTGTTGATTTTCGTCCAGCCTCCGATAGGCTACCCCCATGTTATTCAGGACCGAGGCGATCAGGGCGCTGTCCCGGATTCCGTTTGCGATGCTGAGGGCCTTGCGGTGGTATTCGATGGCCAGCCGATACTCCGATTGATCCCGCTGCTCCACCCCCATCAGGTCGAAGGCCATGCCGAGGCCCCGGGAATCATTGAGCTGCTGGGCGAGCAGGATGGCCTCGTGCAGCAGGCTGTCGGTAGTTTGAAGCGGACCCGGGCTTGGCCTGAAAAGCCTGGAGGAAGCCTCCTTCAGCAACAGGTTGACTTTCTGGGTATCCGCGGGCAACCGGCGGATGGAATAGGGGACCTGGTCTGCGCCACGCTGACCTTCAGCACCCAGGCTGAGCCCGGTGAAAACAATCAGCCAGAACCTGCTCCTGAGCCCCCCCATGTTCCGGTATTTTCAAACAAATTATAAAAAAAAAGCAGTTCATTCCGGTCAATATTCCGGTTTGCGCAACGGGCATACTGAATGGTGGGAGGAAAGGATTGACCCAATCCCATTATATTCGGGGGAGATGAAATGGGATTCCCACCTCCAAAGTGCAGCAACCATCATTAACCAGTTTGAGGGCCAGATCCCGCTTGCGGCTTTCCTCCGGGATTTTTTCCGCCACAATCCCCGGATGGGATCAGCGGACCGAAAAAGCATTGCTGCGATGGTCTATGCATTTTACCGGCTCGGGCATGCCCTGGGGAAGGCAGACCCCGCCCAGCGGATCCTGGCCGGACTGCTCCTCTGTTCGAAAGATCCTGTCCCTGCCCTGGAATACATGGTACCGGAATGGGCCTCCCATGCAGGGGATACCCTTTCTGAAAAGATGGAGCTGGTGGCCCGGCGGACCGGCCCCATCACCCTGGAGGAATTGTTTCCCTGGAAGGACCAGCTGAGCCGGGGGGTGGAACCCTCTGCTTTCTTCAGGTCCCTGCTGCGGCAGCCCAGGATGTTCCTCCGCATCCGGGACGGGATGCACGACCAGGTGCTTGGAGCTCTTGCAGAGGCAGGAGTTGCCCTGGAGCGGCTGGGGGCTGATGGAGTCGCCCTGCCTGCCGCAACGAAGACCGGCCAGATTTTAACCGACCCCTCGTGGTACCAGATCCAGGATGATTCCTCCCAGCGCACCGCCCGCTTTTTTAACCCGGACCTGGTCCCCCTCGGGAGGGGAGCCCTGGTCTGGGATTGTTGCGCCGGAAGCGGGGGAAAATCCATCCTGTTTCATGACCTCCACCCGGAAGCGGACCTCTGGGTATCCGACAGCAGGCCTGCGATGATCCGCAATCTCAGGTCCCGGTTCCGGGATGCCGGAATAACCCGGTACCATTCCTCTGTGGTGGATATTTCCGGTGGGGCCCTGCCGCCTTTCCACCCCCGACAGGCAGCTGTTCTGATTGCGGATGTGCCCTGTACGGGCAGCGGCACCTGGGCCCGGACCCCGGAACAACTTTATTTCTTCCATCCCGGGCGGATCCTGAAAATGAAGCAAAGGCAAATAGAGATCTGCAACAGGATCCTCCCCTGCCTGAAAACCGGAGGGTCCCTGGTTTACATCACCTGTTCCGTTTTCGCAGGAGAAAATGAGGGGGTGGTGGAGGAGATTTGCAGCCAGCATGGATTGGAGCTGCGGGCCCAGGAGATCCTTGAAGGGTACGCCCAGGGGGCCGATACCCTTTTTGCGGCCCTGCTAACGAAGGTGGATAAGCCGGGCTACCAGGGTTTGGGTACCCAGGGTCACCCGGATAAAGAATAGACCCGCTCCCGAATCAGGGAGGTTCCAGTTGAAAAGCGCTATGGTGTTTGCCGTCACATTCAGGGGACGGGAGACCACCAATCTTCCGGCTGCGTCGTATATCTCAAAAAGGGCATCTCCTGAAGTGGCCGGTCTGAATGCGATATGCACGACCCCATTGAAGGGGTTTGGAAAAACCTTGAGATTCCCGGTCCCCAGGATGGAATCCAGATGGCCCAGGATGGAATCCTGCCCGGCCTTCAGCAAGGTGTCGTAGGCAGCTTCGAAATCGGGAACCCCGTACCCGATTTGATCCCCGGGGTCCGCGGAATGATCCGAGCTCTTTTCCACCGCGTCCATGATCTGGTAATTGGTCATTGCCGGGAAGGCCTGCCAGAGACAGGCCACCAGGCCTGCCAGGTTGGGGGTGGCATAGGAGGTACCGCTCCCCGTGGTCACATTCCCGGAGGTATCCACCAGATCCGTATTCCAACCCACCGATGCGACCACCGGGGAGATCCTTCCGTCGGCAGTAGGCCCGTAGCTGGAGAAAGGCGCGATATTTTCCTGGGCATCCACGGCACCCACGGCAAAAACCCCAAACCCATCCGCCGGGGTGACGATATGTTTCCAGGAATCCTGCCCGTCATTTCCGGCCGCATTGACGACGATCATTCCTTTTTTCACCGCGAGGCCGGCGGCGATGGATATGTCAGCCACCTTTCCGTTGAGGTCGGAATAGGAAAGGTTGAATGCCGGGTTGTCAAACAGGCTGTATCCGAGGGAGGAACTGATCAGATCAGCTCCGGCGCTGTCGGCAAACTGGGCCGCCGCGGCCCAGTTGTCTTCCTCGATGGGCTGTTCGGACCGAACATCTTCAGTTAACAGCAATATGAAGGAGGCCTTCGGTGCAGAGCCGATCATTTGCCCGGGGAGATCTGAAGCAATAATGGACAGGCAGTTTGCCCCATGCCAATGGTAGCCGAATACAAAGGATGTGTCATAGACATAATTCCAGGTATGGAGCAGCCGGTTTTGAATAAACAGACTGTCCAGGGCCGGGTTGGAATTGATGTTGTCCCATCCGGCGTCCAGCATGGCGATCACCATCCCCTGGCCGAGTAAGCCCTTGTCGTGCAGGAAATCCCCGTGGTGCAGGTGGATCTGGGGATAGGAAGCCCCATAGTTCAGCGTGGAAAGACCCTGGAAGTTCCGGATCCTGAAGGCCGGCGGAACTGTTTTTTCCGGGGCGAACCTGTCGGGTGGAACCGTTTCAGGCGGGGCAGCCCTGCGCAGGCCCACGGAATCTGCCGCTTTCACGAAGGGAAGGGATGCGATCCGCCTCAGGGCCAGGGAATCCGAGGTCTGGATTACAATCTGGTTGAGCCAGTTGCAGTGATTCAGGAGGGTCACGTCCCCCGAGCCCAGAACGCTGTCGATATAGCCTGGGACCAAGGGGAGGTCGGTGCTGTCGATGGGAATTCCCTGGCGTTGCCTGCGCAGGATCGCCCGGGCGGAAAGATAGGCCTGGGGCTCGGAAAGGGAAAAGGGAGTTCCGTTTTTGTCTGTGAATACAATTTTGTACCTGGTATAGGACTGGCCGCTGCAGCAAAGCTGAAACAGGATGCCAGTGCAGACCAGTACCAGGGACTTTTTCATCTGAGCGCCCGAAGGCACGGTAAAAATATGGAAAATCGGACTCAGGCTCCGGGGTCCGGCCGGAAAGGAATTCAGGCGAACCGGGGAAGGATGATCCGGAACGTGCTTCCCACCCCGGGCTGGCTTTCGGCACTGATGCTGCCATAGTGGTTCTCCACAATCTTTGTGCACATGGTCAGGCCGATTCCGGTTCCGCTGTAAACCTCGGGGCTGTGGAGCCGTTGGAAAATGATGAAGATCTGTTCTGCGTATTTTTTTTCGAATCCGATCCCATTGTCCGTAAACAGCAATTCCACATATTTCATATCGGGATGGAGATTGGGGTTATGGATCTGGTCCTCAGGCTCCAGATCCCTGAAATCGACCCTGATTTCCGGAGGCCGGTCGCAGAATTTGATGGAGTTGCTGATCAGGTTGGAGAATAACTGGTAAATCTGGGACTGGATCCCCCGGATCCGGGGCAGGTTTGCGAAACGCA
>JANWKA010000103.1 GCA_025451655.1 Chitinophagaceae bacterium
CCCTCCCACAGGCAGGATCCCTTCGGTCCCCGGGTAACGATGCAACATGCCCATCCGAATCTTCTGCTCAGGCGCTCCATCAGTCGGGTATTCTCCCCGGTTAACCCGCACCATCCGGCTACCAGGATGAGCTCCTGTTCATTGAGCTTCACCAGGTTTGCCCGTTCCAGCAGGAGCAATACCCGTTCCCGGTGAAAATGCGGGTGCCGCAGGTTCAAATCGCAAATGGCCACCCCTACCCTTTCCAGCATACCCTCCAGCGTGGCAGCAGAAACCGGATTTCGGGAGGCCAGGCTACCAAAAACCAGCCAGTCTTCACTGCCGCGGACCCCATCCGGCTCCGGTTCAATAAAATCCCAGGCTACGGGTTGCAGGATCTCAAAATCCCATTCCTCGGGTCCCTTCCGGGTTACCTGAACCGTTCCGGTGGGAAACCCGGGGTCGACCTGAATGGTCTCCGCACTGATTCCCATGCGCCGTAAATGTTCCAAAAGGGATCTGCCGGGCTCATCGGCACCGACCCTGCTCAGGAGTCTGATGGTTTGCCCCATTTTGGCCATATGGTAGGTGAAATTCAGGGGAGCGCCTCCGGGTTTCCTGCCGGATTCAAAAACATCCCAGAGCAACTCCCCGAAGGAAAAGATGCGGGAAGGGTGGTCAGTGGTCATGGAGATCAGGAGGCAACCGGGAGGATTTTTCCTCCTTTGTATTTCGGGAACGGTAACTCCTGTAAATTCTGGTTGCCAGGACCAGCCCAGCAATGAGCAACAGGAGTGCGACCAGGGACCAAAGGACATTCAGGGCGCTGCGCACTTCGACCAGGAAAACGATGACCACCAGCAAGATCGTGGCCACTTCATTCCAAATCCGGAGGGCATAGGCGCTGTAACGGAATTCACCCCGCATTTGCTGGGCATAGATCCGGGCGAGCGTAAACTGGTACCCATACAGGCCCACCACAAATCCGATCTTGACCCAAAGCCAGAGGGGTATTCCTGAGGAAAGATAACCGAACTCGATCAGGGTAAGGGTTCCGAAGACCAGGGTGAGCAGGGCCGAAGGGAGGGTGATCCCCAGCAGGAGCCTGCGGATCATCACGCGGTACTGATCCTGCAGGATGGTGCGCTGGGGCTCGGGTTTGGCGTTGGCTTCCGTATTATAAATGAACAGCCGGACCAGATAGAACATGCCGGAAAACCACGTCACTATAAAAATAATATGGAAGGCTTTGATGTAAAACATGAAACCGGGCCGGGTGCCCGGCAAATATAGGGATTTGGGAAGTGGACCGGCCGGGGTTTGCCTGGGGACCGGGGCATGACGGGGGTTAAAAATTGCTTTCGAAAGCTTCCCGGGACCCCGAACTGCCCAGGACATTCGCTCCGATCCGGATACCGGCCCCGGTCCTTTCCTTGCCGCGATAGGCTGCTATGAAATCCACCCGCAGGAATTTCAGGATGTTTTCCAGTCCCGCGGATAATTCCAGGTAACTGTCCCGGGGATTGATATAAAAACCGTTTGCGGCTCCAACCAGCCACCAGTTCAGCTTCCTGAATAGGGGGATTTTATTCGTCAGCAGCCCATTGAGGTGGTATTCCCCATGGAGGCAGAGGTAAAATGGGGCTGCATTGCTGTAAACATAATAAGGGGCCAGCTGGAATCCATTCAGGTAAGTCGATGCCAGCAGGGTCTGATTTCCGTTGAAATGCCGGAGGTCAGGCAACTGGGTGTGCAGGCTGTTAATAAACCCGCCCAGGCTGAGGGTATAGGCCAGCCTCCCCAGGAGTTTCATACCGATTTCCTGGTATATCCCGATCTGATACCGGTCAAAATTCACACCACTTCCAAACAATCCCTGAATTCCCTTCTCATAACCGATCCCCAGTTCCGGATATCCGGAACCGATCGCCTGTAGGTGGTCGGGATAACGGATGAACCGCTGACCCGGCTGATAGAAAAGGTGGAATTCCAGGGTGGCAGCCTGACCCCCGGCAAAGGGGGTATCCAGAGGAGCCGGGGGCTGGTTCGGAGTATATCCCGGGGAGGCTTTGGACCAGCTGTAGCTGGTGGAGTTGACCAGGGCCTTGCGATCCTGGTATTGAAAGGTGGCAGAAAAATGCAGTCCATTATCCCAACGGTGCCTGTAGTTCAGCCGGAGGTACCAGGCTTCATAGATCTTTTCGAAATTCTCCCGGTCCAGTAAGGAATAGGCGCTGTTCATGATCGGGCTGATGGGTCCGGAGGGATCGAACTGGAAAACCTGTCTACCGCCCGAAAGGCCGAGGACCGATTTTTCATAATCCCAACCATGCACACCGAAATGATATTCAATTCCAGCCCCTGCATTAAAATGATGGTTGGCAAAACCATACCGGAGATAGGGATTATAGACGAAATGACCTTCCTCCCGGGGGCCGGCCTGGTCCGTGGAATCCACGGGACCGAAAAAATATCGTCGGATATGGAAATCCTGCTCCAGAACCAGGCCCTCCGCAGTATTGAATTGAACCTCCCGGATCAATGGATCTGCTTCCAGGGTAAGATGGAGCGGCTTCAGGGGAACGGATATCCCGGTGAGCAGGAGGTTGAGGGGGTGGACCCTTTTCTGTTTCTTCTGCAGGGAATCCACATACCTTGCGGACCGGTGCAATTGCTCCAGGCTGTCTTTGCGGGTATCATCCCTTTTTTCCTCTCCCGAAAGGGGAACCGGCCGCAGGGTATCCCAGTACGCTGCCGGCTTGCGGTTCGCCCCCGAATCGATCGCCATGATCACTTTTCCGAAAAAGCCGGAACTGAATTCAGGATGGAGATCATAGTCTGAATAAACATTATCCAGGTCTCCTTTAACTTCAAATCCAAACAGCTTGATCTCCATCCCGAGCAATTCGGTTTTGAGCATCCAAACCCCGGAATCCGCTGGAATATAGAGCTGGCTGATCTCCAGGCTGTCGACCAGCTGAAGGCCGGAGGATTTGGTGAGTTGCAAATCCAGGCCCCTGATCCTCCAGCTGCTGTCCATGATTTCGATATAGCCTGAAAACAGGGGTTCAAATTTCCTCCTGGGAATGACCTGGATTTTATTGGTCAGCCGCCCCTCGACGTAAAATTTTCCCTCCAGCCGGTACCGGTAATAATGAAAGGCATCCTGGGCAATCGGGGAAATAAAACCGCGGGGGTTGAGTCCTGCTCCCAGGTCAATATGGTCCTGGTAAAAACTGGTCAGTGCCGGAATATTAAAACCATAACTGCTTTTGTCGCCGCTTTCCCGGGCAGACAGGACTTCCATCCGGAAATCTTTCGGCCGCCGGATGGAAAGCCTGGTCAGCGATTCCGACAAAAACAGGATGCCTTTCCGGTTGGAATCCAGCCCTTCCATCTCCACGGGCTGTCCCAGGAAACGGTTCGGTGAACTGCGAAGCCTGAAAATGGTTTTGATATAATCCCTGCAGACAAATTCAGGGACCTGGTTAAAATAATAATCCCGCATCCGTATGGCATGGCGGATGATGGCATTGGCCGGATCCTCCCCCCGGGACCGGACCTCGATGGCCCGCATGGAATAACGCTCCGGGTAAAGGGTAAAATCCAGTGTTACAGGGCCTGACCCCGCCTCGACCAGCTTTTCGGAGGCCTGAAAACCGAGATATTCACATACCACCACATGATGTCCCGCAGACAGCGCCATGGAATATACTCCATCGGAATTCGCATTGGTGCCGAATGTGGTGCCTTTCAGATAAATACTGGCATAAGGAAGAGGATGTCCGGTGCTGTCAGTGATCCTGCCCCTGACCTGGGCCGGTGAAACTGCGAGCGAAAATTGGAAGAGGATCAGGGTTACCGGTAAAAATCGCACCATTCCCAAAGATTGGGAGATCCTGATACCCAGGGGCTCCAGGCGAGGAAATTAACAAAATTTTCGGACCCTGCCTGCTGATTTCGCGCAAACAATGGCCCCGGACGACGCCCGGGGCCATTGCCAATCAAGATGGGAAAATATGAAGAAACTCCAAATAGACAATTCCAGGATCAGACCCTCCTCCAGTGGCCGGGGATCCAGCGCCATCCTCCACGCCTTGCTGTCCAATGACCCCGGATCCAGAGGAACCCGGGTCTGGGCGCCATCCAGTATCCGGCATGCCAGCTGTAAGCCCTGATTCCCGGATTCCAGATCCAGTAATCTCCGATCCAGACAAAGTGGGGCCCTGGGGGAATGGGCCTGGCAGCGGCTTCAACCGGAATCGCAGGTCGCACCCGGACCACTTCGGTCACGGTGCAGGAGCAAAGGGCGGATCCTGCAAAAAGGAAAAGGCCTGCCAAAAATTTTTTCATGGTTCCTTCTTGTTACTCCTTAAGACATTCCCCGGGCCCCCGGGTTTAACGGGCCCGGGAAGGGGGATCTGCCCCCGATTTGCGTACATTTGCAGATTCATTTGACTGGAAAGAACATGAGCAGGAAAGGAAGGGTCCTGGTAGCGATGAGCGGGGGCATTGACAGCACCGTAACGGCGTTGCTATTGCATGACCAGGGGTATGATGTGGTCGGGATTACCATGAAGACCTGGGATTATGCAACCTCAGGATCCTCAAAAAAGGAAACCGGCTGCTGCAACCTTGATTCCTTTAATGATGCCCGGGCTGCGGCGGTGGATCACGGTTTCCCCCATTATGTCCTGGATATACGGGAAGAGTTCAGCGGACACGTGATCGAAGATTTCGTTGGAGAATACCTTTCCGGTCGGACTCCCAATCCCTGTGTGCTATGCAATACCCATATCAAGTGGGAAGCCCTGCTCAAAAGAGCCGATGTGCTTGGTTGCGACCATATTGCAACAGGCCATTATGCGAGGGTGCGCAGGGAGGGGTCCCGGTATGTGGTTTCCCGGGGAGCCGATCCGAACAAGGATCAATCCTACGTAATGTGGGGCCTGAGCCAGGCCTGTCTTTCCCGGACCATTTTCCCCCTGGGAGATCTGACCAAGCCCCAGGTCCGCCAAATGGCCCTTGATTATGGCTATCCAGAGCTCGCTAAAAAAAGCGAAAGCTATGAGATCTGCTTCATCCCGGACAATGATTACCGGGCCTTCCTGAAACACCGGGTTTCCGGTTTGGAAGACCGGGTGAAGGACGGTCCCTTTGTATGGAAGGATGGCACGGTGGTCGGAAAGCACCAGGGGTATCCCTTTTATACCGTGGGGCAGCGCAAGGGCCTTGAAATTGCCCTGGGCAAACCGGTTTATGTGACCGGGATCGATGCGGCCACCAATTCCGTCCTTTTGGGGGAGGAAGAAGACCTTCTGGAAGGACACCTGCTCGTGACCAAGATCAACGCAGTCAAATATGACCCCATTCCAACGGACCAGGAAGCCCTGGTCTGCGTCCGGTACCGGGACCCCGGTGCCCCCGCCTTGCTCAGATCCCATGGAGGGGGCATCCGGGTGGACTTTGCCCTTCCGGTCAAAGGGATCGCTCCCGGACAGTCCGCAGTTTTTTATGAGGGAGATGATCTGCTTGGAGGGGGGATCATTCAGAACAGTTCAAACCCAGATTGATGTCCTTGCTGACCCGGATCCTGACAGTCACCGGAATCATCGCTGTGACGGGTGGGATCCTCCTTCTCGGGGATTGCAGGAAGACAGAAAGCGGAGTTCCTGCTGTGGGTTACCAATATTACCCCCTGAGGGTCGGGGATACCCTTTATTACCAGGAAGATTCCATTCTGTACAATGATTTTTTCAGTACCGTGGACACCGCAGCCCATCAGGTCATGGATGTCACTGTTTCTGTTTTCACCGATAACTCGGGACGGGATTCTTACCTGGTGGACCGGTTCATCCGGGACAGCTCCAGTGAACCCTGGCAGGAGGATTTCACCTACTCGGTCACTCCGCAACCCAACCGGATCGAGGACCTGGAAAACAACCTGAGGTTCATCAAACTGATCTTCCCGGTCCGGTTGAAAGCCAGCTGGCCCGGCAATTCCTTCATCGATCCCGACCCTTCGGACAACCTGTCCTACCTGGAGGGGTGGAATTACCAGTATGTTGCAGTCAATACTCCGGATACCGTTGCGGGAAACCGGTTCGATTCCACCCTCACGGTGGTCCAGCAACCGGATCTGCTCATTCAGACTCCTTCCTACGGTTCTGAGCTCTATTCCATTGAAAAATATGCAAGTGGGGTGGGCTTGATTTACAAGCATTTCATCTACTGGCAACAGCAATGCATCCAGTATGACCAGTCCGGCAATTGCCTCCAGCTCGGCGCCAGGGGAGGATATGAGGTGATCCTTCAGCTTACGGGCCATAATTGACCCCTGATAATCATTATTTTAACCCTGAATCCTTAATTTCTTTTCGCGGTCTCCCTTTCCGGCATGCTTTTTATTTCCTTTTCATGCGGCTTTTTGCCGAAGGTCCAATTTATGCCCAATCCTGCCCTAGCTGAAAATAAGGCTGCCTTTGCCGGCCAGGCCGCGGATTTTCCCTGGTTTTATTTCAATCAATGGATAGACGCCCTCCCCGCGGCCGCTTATCTCTGCGACGGGAAGGGGAATGTGGCCTGTTGCAATCATGCAGCTCAACTTGTGGCCGGAAGAAGACCTTCCCCCACAGACCGGTGGGGCTTCTTTTCCGGAATTCTGGATCCGGAAAAAAAAACACCGGTGAACCTTGAAGACTGGCTTGAGGCAGGGGGGCAATACACCCCTAAATCCAGGAACGTCATCCTGGAAAGACCGGACGGTACCTCCAGGACGGTCGAAATCAGCATTCAGGCCTTCCATAACCCGGACGGGGAGCCCACCTGTACCCTGGTTTCCCTTAAAGAAGTCCCGCCGACTTTAATAGAAAGGGATCAATTCTTCCTCAGGCTATTCCAGGCCCTTCCCCTGGCAGTTTATACCTGCGACCACCTGGGATATGTGACTTATTTCAACGATTTTGCCGTCCGGCTATGGGGTCGAACCCCGGAGATCGGTAGTGACTTATGGAGCGGATCCTGGAAGATTTTAACCCCCGAAGGGGAACCCATTCCCCTGGATGAATGTCCCATGGCCATCGCAATCCGGGAACAAAAAGAGGTCGCCGGTGAAGAAATCATGATCCTCAGACCGGATGGGGAAAAAAGGTATGTATTCCCCCTCCCAACCCCCCTTTTCGATGACCAGGGGAAACTGTCCGGGGGGGTGAATCTCCTTCTGGATATCAGTGAATTGAAATCAACTGAGGAAAAAATTGCCCACCTGGCTTCAATTGTGGAATCTTCCCATGATGCCATCATTTCCAAGAGCCTGGAAGGGATCGTGAAAAGCTGGAATGGGTCCGCGGAAAAGATATTCGGGTATCAACCATCAGAAATGATCGGGCAGTCCATCCTCAAGATCATCCCCGGTGACCGAAAAGGGGAAGAGGCGACCATCCTGTCCAGGATCCAGAAAGGGGAAAGGGTAACCCATTTTGAGACCTTCAGGCTCACCAAGGATAACCGGCTACGGGATATCTCGCTCACCATTTCCCCGGTCCGCAACCGCCAGGGGAAGATTATCGGTGCTTCCAAAATCGCCAGGGACATCACCGAAGAAAAGGCAGCCGCCCGGGCCCAAAGGGAAAAGGAGGATTTCCTTAGAATGGCCGTGAAATTCACCGGGCTGGGGACCTTCGATTACCTCCCCGACCAGGATTCCCTGACCTGGTCCGAGGAATGCCGGCGGCTTTTTGACGCCAGCCCGAAAGACCGGATCAGCCTGGAGGATTTTCTGGGTCATATCCATCCCCAGGACGAACCCCGGGTTCGGGAGACCATCCTGAACCTCCTGGGGGGTGGTGGCTCCGGCATTTATGATTTCAGTTTCAGGATCATCCGCCAGCAAAGCAGTGAAACCCGGTGGGTCCGGGCCCAGGGAAAAGTTTATTGCTCCGAAAACGGAAAGGTCGAAAGGCTGATCGGTACCATCATGGACAATACTGACGAAAAGGCCTCCAAGGAAATACTGGAAAAATTGGTTCGGGAGCGAACCGTCCAGCTGACCGGCATCAACGACCAGCTGGAAAAATTCGCCTATGCTGCGAGCCACGATCTCCAGGAACCCCTGCGCAAGATGCAGACCTTTTCCCAGTTGGTCAAAGCCAATCTGAATAATCCTGAACTTGCGGAAAGATATTGCGGAAAAATTCAGTCTGCTGCCCTGCGGATGAGCAACCTGATCACCAGCATGCTCACCTATTCCCGCCTTAGCCAGTCGGAATATGAATTTTCGGAGGTAGACCTGAACCAGGTTCTGCAGGAAGCAAGGGCCGATTTCGAAATCGGGCTTCTGGAAAAGAAAGCGTCCGTGCGTTTCGCAAACCTGCCCCGGATCCGGGGGATCCAGTCCCAGATTTACCAGTTATTCTCCAACCTGATCAGCAACTCCATCAAATTCTGCGACCGGCCTCCGGAAATCAGGGTCGATTTCAGGGA
>JANWKA010000104.1 GCA_025451655.1 Chitinophagaceae bacterium
ACCCTTTAATCCCCTGATCCATTCCCTTTCCTCCTCCCCCCTGCCCCAGAACGGAGCCAATGATGAGTATTCCAACATTGTGAGCAATCCGGCCTCACGCAATACGGCTACCGTAATCCCGACCCTGACCGCCATGGGACTCCAGCCGGTCCAGGACTTTGAAAAGACCTTTGCCCGGAAGCTGGATTCAACCGAATACACGTTCAACCCCCAGATTGGATTCATTTCGCTGAATCAGCAGCTGCAGCCCGATCAGGTCCTTGCCGTGGCTTTCCAGTATACCTTTCACGGGAAGGTTTACCAGGTGGGGGAATTCTCCTCGGATGTGCCCCCGGATTCCACCGGATCCAATCCCCAGGTGATTTTCCTCAAATTGCTCAAGGCTACCGCGGCCAGGCCCCAGCTCCCGATCTGGCAGCTGATGATGAAAAACATTTATTCCCTGGGCGGATACCAGATCAACCCCCAGGGCTTCCAGCTCAATATCTTCTACCAGGATCCCTCCGGGGCCGAACTGCGCTACCTGCCGGAGGGCGCTTCCGAGGGCGTGCCCCTCCTCACGCTGCTCGGACTGGACCGGCTGAACAGCAACAACGATCCCCAGCCCGACGGGCAATTCGATTATATTGAAGGGTATACCATCAATTCCCTGACCGGAAGGATCATGTTTCCGGTGCTGGAGCCTTTCGGAGCGGACCTGGCCAAAGCCTTCAACGGCAATTCCGCCATCGCATCCAAATATGTCTACCAGGTCCTTTATGATTCCACCAAAACCATCGCCCAGCAGTTTCCCCAGCTGGACCGTTACCTGATCCAGGGAAATTACAAGGCCAGTTCGGGATCCACCATTTTCCTGGGGGGCAATAATATTCCGCCGGGTTCGGTGACTGTCACAGCGGGTGGCCAGAAACTGGTGGAGAATGTGGACTATACGATTGATTATTCCCTGGGCCGGCTCACCATCATCAACTCGGGTATCCTGAGTTCCGGGGTTCCCCTCAACGTCCAGTTTGAGAACTCGGCATCCTATGGGCTGCAGACCAGGAACTATTTCGGCAACCGGCTGGAATATTCGGTGAGCAAGGATTTCACCATCGGGTCCACCCTGGTCAGCATGAGCGAAAAGCCTTATTTCACCACGGTCAATTACGGGAGCGACCCGATCAAGAATACCATCCTGGGGTTCGACGCCAATTACCGGTCCGAGCTTCCCGGAGTCACCCACTGGCTGGACAAGCTCCCCAATTTTACCGGATCAGCCATGTCCAACATTCTGGCTACGGGGGAAGTGGCCCGCCTTTATCCGGGCCATTCCAGCCTGATTGGAACGGGAAACAACGGGGCGGTGTATATCGATGATTTCGAGGGTACCGTGATCCAGCACGACCTGAGCCTGCCAACCACCCTTTGGTCTCTAGCCTCCACCCCCGCCGGAGCTACCGATCCCCAGGGCAATATTCTTTTCCCCGAGGCTACCCTGACCGATTCCCTTCCCTATGGTTATAACCGGGCCAAGCTGGCCTGGTACACCATCGATCCCTCCCTGGTCGACGGAGGCCCCGGAACCCCGTCCTACCTTACCCAGAACAAGAACCTCCTTTCTGATCCCTATTCCCGGCCCGTGCTGCAGACCGAAGTATTTCCCAATATCAGCGTGGATTTCGGGCAGAGCTATCTGTCCACCTTTGACCTGGCCTTTTATCCTACCGAGAAGGGACCCTACAATCTGGAGTACCGTCCTTCCCAGTTGACGGCAGACAACCACCTGCTCAATCCCAGGGCCCGGTGGGGAGGCATCATGCGGCCCCTGGATGTGACCGATTTCGAGGCCGCCAACATTGGCTATATCGAATTCTGGGTGCTGGACCCCTATATCAACAATCCGACTGATCCCGGAGGGTCGCTGTATATCGATCTGGGCAATGTTTCGGAGGACATCCTCCGGGATGGCCTGATGGCATTCGAAAACGGGCTGCCCTATCCACCGAACCCGTCCGCGCTGGATTCCTCAGCCTGGGGATATGCGCCAAAATTCCAGCAGCAGATCACCTATGCCTTCGATAACGATCCCAACGCCAGGCCTTACCAGGATGTGGGTTACGATGGAATGAGCGATGCCCAGGAAAGAAGTTTCAGGGCAGCCTATCTCCAGCAGCTGGCGGCCAATTTCGGGACAGGGTCCCCGGCCTACCAGGCTGCCATCAGGGACCCGGACAATGATGACTATCATTATTACCGGGGTGCGGATTATGATGAGGCAAAAATCTCCGTCCGGGACCGGTATAAAAATTTCAATAACCCGGAAGGGGATTCCCCCATCTCCGGCGCCAATGCCACCTATTCTTCCGCTGCGACCAATACCCCTGAAACCGAGGACCTGAATCACGACAATACCCTGAACCAAAACGAGCAGTATTTCCAATACCGGGTGGACATCAAGCCCAATATGCAGGTGGGTTCCAACTTCATCGTGGACGAGCAGCGCACCCGCGTGGTCCTGGCCAACGGGCAGCCCCTCGACGAAACCTGGTATCAGTTCAAGATCCCCATCCAGGGTTTTAATGCCAATGTGGGAGGAATGCCTGACTTCAGGTCCATCCGGTATATCCGGATGTTTCTGACCGGGTTTACCGACAGCGTGGACCTTCGTTTCGCCAAACTCGACCTGATCAGTGACCAGTGGAGGGCCTATAACTATTCCCTGGAAACCCCCGGCCAGTATATCCCCATTGGCGCAAGCTCCACGCAGTTTGATGTTTCAGCCGTGAACATCGAAGAAAATGCCACCCGGTACCCGATCCCCTATGTGATCCCTCCAGGCATCCAGCGCCAGATCCAGACCAGCGCCAACAACGTCAACCTGCAGCTCAATGAGCAGTCCATGTCCCTCCAGGCGAATCAGCTCCAGGATGGGGATGCCAGGGCCGTCTTCAAGAACCTCGGCATGGACCTGAGGCAATACGGTCAGCTCCAGATGTTCATCCATGCAGAAGCCGTCCAGGACCAGAATTCCCTGAAGGATGGGGACGTGGAGGCCATCATCCGGCTGGGAAGCGATTTTGTGAGCAATTACTATGAATACCGGAGTCCCCTTCATCCCACGGCTTTTGGAGCCACTTCCCCGGACAGCATCTGGCCTGCGGTGAACAACCTGTACCTGGACCTGGCATTGCGTCCCCAGCTCAAGGTGGACCGCAATACCAGGGGCATCTCTTCCCTGGTGCCCTATTCTGAAAAGGATAAATTCGGACATACCATCACTGTGGTCGGGAACCCGAACCTGGGAGATGTTTCCAGTGCCATGCTGGGCATTCTCAATCCGAAAAAGGACAGCTCCAATCCCGCAGATGACGGCCAGCAGAAATCAGTGATCGTCTGGTTCGACGAGATGCGCCTGACGGGGATCAATGAGCAGGGAGGCATGGCCGCAGTGGGAACCGTGAACATGCAGTTATCGGACCTGGGGACGCTATCGGCATCGGGAAGCATGCATACCCAGGGGTTCGGGAGCGTGGACCAGAGCGTCAATGAGCGTTTCCTCGACAATTACCTCCAATACTCCGCGGCAACGAGCCTCCAGCTGGGAAAGCTCCTTCCCAGGGCCATGAACCTTTCCATTCCCATGTATGCCGGTTATACCCAGAGCTCCAGCGCACCGGAATATGATCCCTACAACCAGGACGTCCGGCTGTCCACGGAATTGGCCCTGGCAAGAACCCAGGCCCAGCGGGATTCCATCCGGCAGCAATCCGTAACCTTCCAGTCTATCAAAAGCCTGAACTTCACCAATGTAAAACTGTTAGGTAAACAGGGCCACCATCTTTGGGACCTGACCAATTTCAATTTCAGCTATTCGTTTTCCCAGGTCCTCCAGCACAGCCCCCTGCTTCAAAGCGACCTGCTCACCCGCAACGAGTTCATCCTGGGGTATAATTTCGTGGGGAAGGAAAATTTCCTGACGCCCTTCCACTCCCTGATCCGTTCCAAAAGCCACTGGTTTGACCTGATCAGGCAATTCAATTTCAATTTCGTCCCGGTCTCGATCACTTTCCGGGGTGACCTGACCCGGCAGTTCGAAACCACCATCGTCCGCAATGTCGGGGGAGGTCCGTTCGGGATCCCGCCCTCTTTCAACAAATATTTAACCCTGAACCGGTTTTATGGCCTGAAATGGAACCTGACCCATTCCCTGATCTTCAATTTCAACGCCAATACCCATTCCACAGTGGACGAACCCTACGGGTACATCAACACGCCCCTGAAAAAGGACACGGTCGTCAATAACCTGCTGAACCTGGGCAGGACCACCATGTACACCCAGACGGCTGATCTGACCTATAATGTGCCTTTCAGCCTGTTTCCCGCCCTGAACTGGGTGACGGCCAGCGCTGAATATTCCGTGAACTATAACTGGCAGACTGCCTCCCTGCTGGCAACCTACCTGGGAAATACCCTGGGCAACACCTACCAGGCCCAGATCAACACCGAGCTCAATTTCGAAGAGCTGTACAACAAGTCTGCCTTGCTGCGAACTGTGGCCGGGACCAATCCCCCGAGGTCCTTCCGAAAACCTGCAGGGAAAAGCCAGAAGCCCGAGCCCACCGTTTCACCCTTTCTGAAAACCCTCCTCAGCCCCCTGCTCATGCTCAGGCGGGTTTCGATCAATTACAATGAATCCGGACAAACCACGATTCCCGGATATATGGACAGCACGAAATTCCTCGGGGAGGACTGGAAGATCATGGCCCCGGGATTCAAATTCATATCGGGATACCAGCCGGATTCCAACTGGCTCAACAAGCTGTCGCACCGGGGACTTTTGTCTTCGGACAGTACCTTTAATTCCCAGTTCCTGCAGACCTTCACCCAGCTGCTGACCATTCAGGCAGGCCTGGAGCCGTTCCGGGATATGCGGGTTGATATTTCGCTCACGAAGTCCTTCACCAAGACCCATACCGAGCTGTTCATGGATACGACTTCCGGAACACCCTTTGCCCATCTCAACCCGGCAGACGCAGGGGGGTTCAGCATCAGCTATATTGCCCTGAAGACCCTTTTTGAAAAAACCAACCTGCAGACCGGGCTTTCCCGGACCTTCCTGCAGTTTGAAAATTACAGGCAGGCGATTTCCCAAAGACTTGGCACGATCAATCCCTATACCCACGGACTCAAGGATCCCACCGACCCGACCTATGATCTGGGTTACGGAAGATACGCACAGGATGTGCTGATCCCGGCCTTTGTGGCGGCCTATACAGGACTGGATCCAAACCATGTAGGCCTGCTTCAAAGCGGAAACGGCACCACGCGCTCCGATCCATTCAGCAATTATATCCCCAGGCCGAACTGGAGGTTCAGCTATACCGGCCTGAGCAAGTTGCCCTTCTTCAAATCCTTCGTGACCAACCTGACCCTGACGGATGCCTACTCCGGGACCCTCAGCATGAACAGTTTTTCATCCAACCTGCTTTACGGGGATATGTTCCATACCGGATTTCCGAGCTTTATCGATACCCTTTCGGGCAATTATATTCCCTATTTCCTCATCCCGAACATCACCATATCCGAACAGCTTTCCCCCTTGATCGGGATCGACGCCACATTCACCAATAATGTCACCGCCAAGTTCGAGTATACCCTGAACCGGACCCTGAGCCTGAGCCTGATTGATTACCAGATGACCGAGCTGCGTTCTTCCATGATCACGGTCGGGGGAGGATTCCGGGTGAAGAATGTGCAGAGCCCCTTTCAGGGGCCCAATGGGAAAAGGACCAGGAATGATCTCAATTTCCGGCTGGACCTGAGCTTCCGCAATGACAGGACCGTGAACAACCAGCTCGATGCCAACCTGGTTATTCCCACCAGCGGGGATGAGGTCATCCTGATCTCGCCCTCGGTGGATTATATCGTGAACAACCGGTTTAACCTTCATTTCTTCTATACCCGGCAGCAGACCATTCCTGCCATTTCTACCTCTTACCCGATGACCAATACCCAGGGCGGGGTGACCCTCCGCTTTGTCCTCGGCCAATAGAGATTGTTCTCCCGCAATTCCAACCTGTGCAGCCTGGCCCGGATCCTCCCGTTAATCCCGGGTTCCGGTTGAAATGGCCCCGGGGAACAAGCCGGTGGCAGCCTCATACGGGGCCAGGGGGGAAAGGAAAACCGGTTCAGGGAATGAAAACCATCCTTTCCTTCGGAAAATTTTCAGACACCGCTGAACCTTCATTTCCCCTTCAATCCTTGTGGAAATAATGGGCGTTGGCCTGGCTGGTCGGAGTGATCACCATATCGTTGATGCATACCTGTTCGGGCCGGGTGGCGC
>JANWKA010000105.1 GCA_025451655.1 Chitinophagaceae bacterium
CCAGTCCTGGGCACAAAATAAGAACTTAAACAGCTGATTACCATTAATTTACTTTCTCTATATTACATATATTTCAATTTTTCTCCCCTCTTATACCTTTGTTGTCCTTCGGAAGTCCGACCAATCCTGTGGTTTTGTCCTACGGAATTAACACCAGTATGGAATTAAACTACAGATTATGGGCATTACAATCAATCCCGGACAATCACGATCGAACAAGGCAAAGAAAACTTATTACAATTTAGAATGGAGCGGTGGTCCTGTTAAGTGGTCAGCAACCGGATTGTTTTCTTCGGACAATCCTAAAGCCCGGATATAAAGGAATTATAACAAAAAAACACTTGTGCTCCTGGAGGCGAAATAATTGCAAATGATCCCCGACCAGCAATCTATTGCTAAGGAAAATATGCAGCTCTTTTCTATAGGTCGAGGCCAGAACTGAGGTCCTCATGCCCGGAAGATTCCATCCTCGAAAGAAAAGACCACCGAGGCAGTACCACCTGAATTACAGGGACATGTGAACAGCGGATTCAAATTGGTCATACCTCTTTGGCTATCATCACTCTGCCCGCAAACTCTGCACCGGGTTCGCCAAAACCGTCCGAACCGAATGGTAACTCACCGTCAGCAGCGCAATCCCGAAGGCCAGTATGCCCGCGACGGCAAAAATGGATCTTGATAGCGGCGTTTGATAAGCGTAGCTCTCCAACCAACGTTGCATCGCCCAGCCAGCTACCGGCGTGGCAATCACAAAAGCCAGCAACACCAGCAGCAAAAAATCCCGGGCGAGCAGGATAAACAGCTGTCCCGTACCCGTACCCGCTCCCAATACCTCGCGGATTCCGATTTCCTTCGTCCGTTGTTTGGCCGTAAATATGGCAAGACCCAGCAAACCCAGGCATGAAAACAAAATCGCCAAAAATGCAAACCAGTTACTGAGTGTACCAATCACGGTTTCGCTTTTGTAAAGTTTTTAATATGCGTCGTCGGTGAACTGGTAAGTAAAAGGAAAGGCAGGATTGAGTTGCCTGCAAAGCTGCTTCAGTCCGGCAAGCGCCCGAGCGGTTTGGCCCGGGTTGGTCCGGACTAAAATAGGGCCGCAATTGTCCGTCCAAAAATGCTTATGGTTGAATAGTCAGCCATACGCTTATCCAATCCTGGGCATCTTTTCAGGAACCAGGCAGCTTATTTTCACGGCTTTTCTTTATGGGTCAAGTTCCACCAGGATTTTCTGAAAAATCTGGATGGGGGCGAAAACCATTTGAAAACAAAGGATTGTGTTGATCACCTGGCTGAATACGGTAAACCATCCATTCAGGCCAGGCCATCAAAATGCTGCGGATAACTTCCCGGTCGGGGATTTTTCAATTTTCCCCGAGCCGTTTCATCATAACGATATGGGACCGCAAGGCTTTTGCCAGGGTGGGATAATAATTGTATGGGAGATCAAATTTCAGGCATTGCTCCCTCACGATCCTGCTCAGCTGCGGATAGTGGACATGGCTGATATGAGGGAAAAGATGGTGCTCGATCTGGTAATTCAATCCTCCGATCAGCCAGGAAACGACCTTGCTCTTTGCCGCGAAATCCGCGGTGGTCTTCACCTCATGGACTGCCCATTCGGACTGGATCACTTTTGGAGACAGGCTGGCCGCTTCAAAGGTGGTATGTTCCACCAGATGGGCCAGCTGAAATACGATCGCCAGGGTAAGTCCCATGATCACATGCATGCTGATGAACCCGAACAGCCAGGCTTCCCATCCCACGAAGAGAATCGGAATCACAATGTAAAACAGCATGTAAAGGATCTTCCCGGCCCAAAAGATGACCTGTTCCTTGGTGTCCATGGGCCTCAGGGGCGTAGTATAGACTTTCCGGGAAAAATATTTTATGAAATCCAGCACCAATACCCAGGCAAATGTGGTGAAGGCGTAAAGGACAAACATATACAGGTACTGGTAGCGGTGAACCAATAGTCTTTTTTGGGTCGGAGCCTGCCTGAGCAGGGTGCCGATTGCGATATCATCGTCCACTCCATCGATATTGGTGTAAGTATGGTGGATGATATTGTGCTTGACCTTCCAGATATAGGCGTTGCCGCCGAGGGCGTTATTGGTGAGGCCCATGAGCTCATTGACCCATTTGTGCCTGGAATAGCTCCCGTGACAGGCATCATGCATCACGTTGAAACCGATGGCGGCCAGGGTGAAACCCAGAAGTCCGCTGAAAAGGATCCCCACCGCTGCAGGATAATGCAAGGTCAGTAACCCGACATAAATGGCGATCGCCAGCGGGATCAGGATGATTGTTTTGAGATAAAGTTTCCAGTTGCCCACCTTCCTGATATTTCCATTCCTGAAATAATCCTCCACGGATTGTTTCACGGATTGAAAAAAAAGGCTGTTGCTATTATTAAAAGTGACTTTTGGCATAAAAAGTAAATTAGAATTGAAAAACCATCACCCTACCGTTTTCCACAGAAATCCAAATCGGGATGGTGCGTAGAAGAGAGTAGCCAGTGAACCTGAATCCCCGCAAGGTAGGTTATTATTTTTAAAATACAGGGATTGAAGGAGTTGGGAAGGGTTTGTTAGGAGAAATTTAACAATCGGGAGCCTCTGAACCAGGAAGGCCCATCCTGCAAAATAGGAGGGTTTTTCCCTGATTTCGGCTCCATATCCCGCATATTCAGGATTTCCGCGAGCCGCAACGCCGGGTTTCCTGTAAAATGATCCTGGTTTCTTCCGCGTCATGGGGGTGCTATCTTTTGCGGAAAATATCTGGTACCAGATTTTGAGGTCACTCCCATCCGGGAGGGGTTCATCCCAGGCCTGTTTGGTTTGGGTTTTCCCATCCACCAGCCCCCGGTTAAGGGCAACCATCCCCCTGGACTTCAGGATGGCAGGATCGAAAAAAAAGTGCTGTGGAACTTGCCTACCATAGATTCGGTTCAGACCAGGGGCCTGCAGGACTTTTTCAGCTCAGGGATCCGGTTCCCATTGCCCGACGGATCCGCCCATGAGGATGTTTTTTCGAAACCTACCCCGGAATGCCCGAACGAGGGGACCCTGGTTTGATGGCACCAGCGGCGGATTGGCACGGATTTTAAGCTTTACCAACAGATGTCTCCGTATGGCCCTGACTCTATTGAAAAAAAAGCATCCAGCCCGGGCTAAAAAGGCGATCCGGAACAAGGCCAGCAGGTCGATCCATTTGCCAGATGATGCTGCCAAATCCCCCATGCCGGAATCGGTTTCACCCATGCTTGCAACCCTGGTGGACAGGCCTTTCAACCATCCTGGCTGGATATTCGAGGTAAAATGGGACGGATACCGGGCCATTGCCCTGGTCGACGGCCCCCATGTTGAACTGCGCTCCCGGAATCAAAAATCCTTCAGTGAGAAATTCTATCCGGTTCGGGATGCCCTGAAGGTCCTGGACCGGAAAGCGGTCCTGGATGGGGAGATCGTGGTATTAAATGAAAAAGGGCAAGCGGATTTCGGCAGCCTGCAAAACTGGAGAAGCGAAGAAGACGGAACCCTGATTTATTATGTATTTGACCTGCTCTGGTTGAATGGCAGGGACCTCCGTTCCCTGCCCCTGCTGAAGCGCAGGGAGATATTGAGTCAGGTGGTTCCGAAAAACGACCCCCTGATCCGGTACAGTGAGGGTTTCCCCTCCGACGGGATCCGCTTTTTCCAGTCTGCAAAGCGGCTCGGTCTGGAGGGGATCATGGCTAAAAAAGGTGACAGTCCTTATCTGGAAGGGACCAGGAGCCCCGCCTGGTTGAAGATCAAGTCGGCCTTGCGCCAGGAAGTGGTCATCGGAGGATATACCCGGAACCGGGATTCCCCCAAGGTATTCAGTTCCCTCCTGGTCGGGGTTTACCGGAAAAAGGCCCTCAGTTATGCCGGAAAGATCGGTACGGGATTTTCCGACCAGGTCCGAAAGGACCTCCTGGCCCGGTTCAGGACCCTGAAGTCGGCAAAATGTCCCTTCGAAAGGATTCCCGACGTCAATAGCCCCTCCAGGTTCCGTCCCGATCCGCCCCATGCCGATGCCCACTGGCTTAAACCCCAATTGGTTTGTGAGGTTGACTACCTGGAACTGACCGCGGATGGCCTGATGCGCCATCCCTCCTTCCAGGGACTGAGAGCAGACAAGAAACCCCGCCAGGTGATCCTGGAAAGGCCCGCTCCAATAGATCAGATCGATCCGGTAAAACCACGTAAAAAAAACCTTATGGTCCAACGCCCAACTCCAGGAAAAGGTCCAAAAACCCTCCTGAATCCCTCGGAGGCATCCCAGACCAGGGTGGTCGAAGGCCATGAGTTAAAATTCACCCATCTGGATAAGATTTACTGGCCCGCGGACCAAATCAACAAAAGGGACCTCCTGAATTATTATCATCAAATGGCCCCTTTTATCCTGCCTTACCTGACCGGCAGACCCCAGACCCTGAACCGTTTTCCCAACGGCATAGGCGGGAAAGCGTTTTATCAGAAAGATGTGACCGGAAAAGTTCCGGACTGGATGGAGACTTTCCTTTATCATAGCGGCACAGAAAATCAGGACAAGCATTTCCTGGTATGCTCCGGTGAGGCATCCCTCCTGTATATGGCAAATCTGGGTGCCATAGAGATCAACCCCTGGAGCAGCCGGGTGGACCGCCCGGATAACCCGGACTGGTGTGTCCTGGACCTGGATCCCGACCGGAACACTTTTAACCAGGTGATCCAGGCAGCCAGAGTCGCCAGGAAGGTGCTTGAAGGAATCGGCATAACCTCCTTCCCCAAGACCTCAGGATCCACCGGAATCCATATTTATATCCCCCTGGGAGCAAAATACACCTACGGACAATCCAGGGAATTCGCCCGGATGATTGCAGGTATGGTCCATGAACAGACCGAAAAATTTACAAGCATGGAACGGAGCCTGGAAAAAAGGAAGGGGAAAATGTACCTGGATTTCCTCCAGAACCGGCCGCAGGCTACCCTGGCAGCACCCTATTCCCTGAGACCTAAACCCGGGGCTACGGTTTCCATGCCCCTGGATTGGGATGAAGTAAAGCCCGGGCTAAAAATGAAGGATTTCACGATTTTTAATGCAGTGGCCCGGGTTCGCAGGGAAGGTGATCTTTTCCGCGGCGTATTGGGAAAAGGAATCTCCATGGAAAAGGCGTGCCGGAAAGCCGGCTCCCCTTTCCCGGAAATTTAACCCATAACCAGGCATGCTGGGGCTTGTATCATTTCCGGACAGCATTGTTCGGAAATGATCAAATATATCTTTTATAAACATTATATCATCCTGGTTCCCAACAGGCCAATTCGTGGCTATAATCTTGTACTGGAATCAGATCCGAAAACAAGTACCGGGATCATCGGTTTTCAAAGATCAGTCATGTTCAGATTCATGCTCAAAATGTCCTTCCGAAATCTTTTAAGGAATGGAAAATTTTCCCTGATCAATATCCTGGGACTGGCCATCGGGATTTCAACCTGCCTGGCCATTTTGCTTTTCATCGCAAATGAAAGGAGTTACGACCGGTTTAATCTCCAAGCGGACCGGATGGTGCGGGTGGTCTTTCGGGGAGAGGTGGGTGGCCAGCAGTTGCGCGAGGCCAACGTCATGCCTCCGGTGGCCCAGGCCCTCAAAGCGGATTACCCGGAGGTTCAGGATGCCACCCGGCTGGTTGAGGCTGGCTCTGCAATAGTGGTCCAGGGAGCTCACAGCTTCAAGGAGGACCAATTCTGCTTCGTGGATCCCAATTTTTTCGAAATTTTCACGCTTCCCCTGCTGGAAGGAAATCCCCGCACCGCCCTGGACGAACCCAATACCGTGGTGATTACCAGGGATATCGCTCAAAAATATTTTGGGAGCCAGGATCCCATCGGGAAGATTCTGACCCTGAAAGATCATGGTGTCAGCATGAAGGTCACCGGGGTGATGAATCCGGTTCCGAAACAATCCCATTTCCATTTCTCCTTCTTCGCCTCCATGAAAGGTTACCCGGATGCGCAATCGCCTTCCTACATGACCTCGGACTATTATACCTACCTGCTTCTCGCCAAAGGGTACGATTACCGGAAACTCCAGGCAAAATTACCTGGTTTTCTCAACCGTCATTTGGGCCCTCAGATGGAACAGGCCATGGGGATGAGCCTGGAGCAGTTCCGCAAGGGCGGCAATCAAATCGGACTTTTTCTCCAACCGCTCCTGGATATTCATTTGCATTCGGATTTCACCAATGACCTGAGCCCGGAGGGAGACATCCGGTACCTGTATATTTTCGGTGCCATCGGCCTGTTCATGCTGCTCATTGCCTGCATCAACTTCATGAACCTTTCCACCGCGGGGGCTTCAAAAAGGATGAAGGAAGTCGGGGTCCGCAAGGTGCTGGGATCTGCCCGGTCCCAATTGACAGTCCGGTTCCTATTGGAATCGATCCTGATCACCGCCATGGCCATGATCCTGGGCCTTTGCCTTTTGTATGCGGGACTGCCTTACCTGGAGCAACTTTCCGGCAAGACTTTTGTTTTTTCCCAGGCTTCCCTGCCCTGGGCAATTCCCGGGTTGATCCTTTTGACTTTGGTGACCGGCCTGGTTGCCGGCAGTTATCCTGCATTTTTTCTATCCTCTTTCAAACCGGTAACCGTTTTGAAGGGCAAATCCGTTCCGGGTAAAAAAAGCCTGGGCCTCCGGAGCTCCCTGGTGGTTTTCCAGTTCTTTATTTCCATTACCCTGATCATCAGCACCCTGGTGGTTTACAAGCAAATGCGATTCATCCAGGGTGCAAAACTGGGATATGACAAGAATCAGGTTCTTGTGGTTCCCAACGCCTATTTGCTGGGGAAAAACCAGGAAGCTTTTTTCAACGAACTCAAGACTGACCCAAACATCATAAACGTCAGTGAATCGGGATACCTTCCGGCCGGGCCGAGTTATAACAATAATTTTTTCGTATATCCGGACCACAGGGAAAAAACCCTGGTGAAAACCCTGCGTTATGATGTGGACTATGATTATATCCCCACCCTCGGGATCCAACTTTCCGCTGGCCGAAACTTTTCAAGGCAATTTGGGACCGATTCCACCGCAGCTGTGGTGAACCAGTCCGCCTCTGCCGCCATGGGCTGGGGCCAGGATGCCCTTGGCCACACCCTGACCCGGAGGGATAATGATGGAAAGGAAATTGCCTACCGCGTGATCGGGGTAGTCCATGATTTTCATTTTAAATCCCTGCATGAGCTGATTTCACCGCTGGTCATGGTGCTGGGATCCGGAGCCGGAACCCTGATCCTGAAGGTGAAAAATTCCGGTTTGAAGACCCTCAACCTGGATTTGACCAGGAAATGGAATGCCCTCCATCCCGAGGCGCCCTTCTCCGATTACTTCCTGGACAGCCAGGTTCGCCAAACCTATGATGTGGAAAGAAGGACGGGGATCCTCGTGGGCATTTTCGCCTTTTTGGCCATCCTGGTGGGATGCATGGGCCTATTCGGCCTGGTCCTGTTTGAAGCTGAGCAACGCATGAAGGAAATCGGAATCAGGAAGGTATTGGGGGCCCAGGTTCATGATATCGTGGCCATGCTATCCAGAGATTATCTCCGGCTGATCCTTTGGGCCATCCTGCTGGCATCTCCTTCCGCCTGGTGGATCATGAATAAATGGCTCCAGGGATTTGCCTACCAAACCACCCTGAACTGGTGGGTTTTTTTCCTGGCCGGAATGGTTGCTGTCCTGATTGCGGGCTTTACCATAGGCTATCACGCCTTACAGGCAGCCCGGACCAACCCGGTGAATAACCTCAGGACCGAATGATGACTTCCCCCTACCAGATCATTGAAAAAGGGTCTGAAGGGCACGGGCCAGGGATTCCAGCAATTCGGGATCTGGCCTTTTTTTGACCCGGTCCAGGTCCTCCCAGGGAATCACAGCCCGGTAGGTCCCTTCTTCGTCCTTTTCAAATAAAACCGTCGTTTCTCCCACCACCACCTGGAATTTATAAATGTACCCCATCACCAGCAGGGTGGCTTCAAATTGCCTTTCCTCCCCCCGGAAGGGTACGGTGATGAGGATGGATTCCGCCATGGATGGAGCCGGATGAACCGGAATTTTGCCTTGCAATTACGAAAAAAATACTGGATTTCCGGCACCGGATCTTTTCGGATCCAATTCTTTTACCCTATTCTGGGTAAACCCATTACCGGTACCTTTGGCCCGGACCAAATTACAACCTTCCATGCCCTCAAAGACCCGGTCTGTTTCCCGATTCCTGTTCCTGGTTTTCTGCATTGTTTCCCTTTCCGGTCTGCCGGGGCCGGTTTCGGCAGGGGACCGTCCTGTCCCTTTCCGGGTCATTGGATTCTTCACCGGGAGGAATGACCTGGCCCATATCAGCTTCGTCCATGAAGCGAACCTTTGGTTCTTTAAAATGGGGAAAAAATATCATTTCACCTATGATTCCACCGGTGATTGGAATAACCTCAACCCCGTTTTTCTTTCCAGGTACCAGGTGGTCCTTTTCCTGGATTCCCGGCCGGATTCTCCGGCCCAGAGAGCAGCCTTCGAGGCTTATATGAAAGCGGGAGGAGGCTGGATGGGATTTCATTTCTCCGCCTTCGCCCTGACCCCATCTGAATTTCCGCAGAATTGGGACTGGTACCACGAACAATTTCTGGGGTCCGGTTCCTACCTGAGCAATACCTGGAGGCCGACTTCCGCTGTCCTGCGCATTGAGGGCCGGCATCACCCGGCAACGCAGCATCTTCCGGCCACTTTCCGATCGGCTCCCAACGAATGGTACCGGTGGGCGAATGACCTGAGGAAAAACCCGGATATCCAAATCCTGATTTCAATCGATTCTTCGAGCTTTCCCCTGGGAACCGGACCCAAACCCTCCGAGATCTGGCACAGCGGATATTTCCCTGTGGTATGGACCAACGTCCACTACCACATGATCTATTTCAATATGGGGCATAACGACATGGATTACGATCACAAGACTAACAAGCAACTATCCTCCACCTTTTCCAGCAAGACGGAAGACCAGTTGTTCATTCAATCCCTGCTTTGGCTGGGAAAGGTCTCCGGCAGAAAACCCTGATGATCCCGGAGGGGGCACCGGTGCGGGGTTGAGGCACAAGTTCGAGGATCAGCAGGAGCAATTCCTGATCCATGGGAGAATCCTCTCGGGAAAAAGGAAAGGTGAGACTTCATCTGTTTTCTGAAGTCCATCGAAGGATTAAATTGAAAAAAGGACCGATTGAACTTCGGCTTTTCCGAAAATCAGTAAATGGAAAGTAGAATTAATATTTATTTTGAGCTCCTTGTTAATCCCTTCCTCCAAAATGAAAAAAAGTAATATCTGGATTAACAGGAAGGGAAATGACCTCCGATGGAGAAACCCTGCTCAGGGTCCCGTGGTCGAGATCCCCAGTTTACCCTGGTAATAGTCCAGGACCTTGGTGTAGAGGATATAGGTGTACTTTGTCGAAATCAGGTTCAGCTGGGCCTGGTTTACAAAGTTCTGGGTCGTGATATAATCCACGGAAGTGATCGAGCCTGAATTGAATTTCACGGTGGCTTCGCGGAAGGATTCCGAGTAATCAGCCACTTCATCCACCAGCTTCTCATAGGATTCATATGCTGTGGTCATGTTGAAATAATCCTGCTGGATGGCTTCCTTCAACAGGTTCCTGGTGGTGGTCAGGTTGAAATA
>JANWKA010000106.1 GCA_025451655.1 Chitinophagaceae bacterium
GATGAGGGGTGGGCGGCTTTTTTCGAGTTGATGATCACCCGGACCCAGCTGGGCCCCAGGATGGCGGACAGCATTTTCCGGGCTTTCTACCTCAGGTGGACCGAAAGTCCTGATTCATTCACTGAGGGTCCGATCATGATCCCTTCAGGAGACCTGAAGGAAACCCCCTATGAAATCAATTCCTACGCTAAACCCGCCCTCGCCTATGCCGCCCTGGAAGACCTCCTGGGGGATTCCCTGTTCAGGTCCTGCCTTCACGATTATATTGCTGCCTGGCATGGGAAGCATCCCGGACCCTGGGATTTTTTCTACAGCTTCAACAGGACTTGCCGCCGGAACCTGGACTGGTTCTGGAACAACTGGTTTTTCAGCAGGTACCGGCCTGGGGTCCGGTTGCAGAAGTTCCATTGGGCGCGGGGGAGTTGCAGGGTGGTCCTGAAAAATACCGGAGGGTTAGCGGTTCCGTTGGACCTGCGTTTCGGGTTTCGGGATGGTACTGCCCTGGTGGTCCATGAAAATCCGGGCATCTGGAAAAGGGGGCGGCGATTCCGAATCCGGGAAGCCATGGTCCAGCGGCCGGATGCGGTAACCTTTGACCCGGGGATCTTCCTCCCGCAATCCCTGCCGAAGGCGAAACAGCCCTGATTCAATTCATGATCTGCACGCCCCTGATGTCCCGGACGGGAATCGGGGTGGCCTGGTTGCCCTTCAACAGCCGGTATCCATCTCCATAGAGTACCGAATCCCTGAGGAAGAGCAGCACATAATGGAATCTGAACGTTTTCCCGGAACGGGTGGTCAGCTTCACCCGGGTATCGGCATCCACTTCGATGGTCTGGCTATGGCCATGCTGGTCCAGAACCTGGAGATGATAGTGGTCTTTCCCCTGGAGTTGCCGGGTGAAATCCCCGGTGGTCATGGAGTAGATACTGCAGCCCCAGATGAGGGAGGCTCCGCCAAAACAGGCGGAAAGGAATAACCCTTTTTTCAGCATGGACCTGATGCAGGAGCTGGATTTCATCGCGCAGCGATCAGGGAGATTTCCACCCGGGCTCCCCTGGGGAGGGCGGCGATTTGCACGGTTTCCCGCGCCGGGTAATTTCCGCTGAAATAGCTTCCGTAAATTTCGTTTACGGTACCAAACTGTTTCAGGTCCACCAGGTAGATCGTCGCCCGGACCACCTGGTCCCATCCCATACCCGCAGCAGCCAGCACCGCAGCAAGATTATCCATCACCTGCCGGGTCTCCTCCTCGATACCCGGCCCGGAAAGTTCGGGAGGGTCGCCCCTGAGACCGATCTGGCCGGAAAGGAACAGCAAACCTGCGGACTCCACCGCCTGGCTGTAAGGACCAATCGGAGCGGGCGCAGACGCTGAGCTCCGGATCATTTTTCCCATATCTTTGAACGCTTTGGAAGGATTTGCTTCCGCCATAAATTTAGCATTTCATCGTCAAACCATGCAGATCCTGGTCAGGGGGACTGAGGCCCGGGTGCAGGAGGTTCGGGCAAAGACCCCGGCTCCCAACCGGGTGGAACGGCTTGGGGTTGGGCAAGCTGGATTGGCTACCTCATTCGATCTATATATCGACCTGGATTTCGATGAGGACCCCGGGGCAGGCAGCACCATCCTGTCTCAAATCACCGGCAAACCCTGCATTCTGTCCTCGGTCTCCATGACGGTGGGGGAGTTGCCTTCCGGGAAAAACTGGCTGATCGGTCTGGACGCATGGCCCGGGCTGCTGGAGCGCAAAATCGCCGAAGTCAGCCTTGCAGATCCCGGAACCAGAAGGGATCTGGAATCCTTGTTTTCTGCCCTGGGGTGGGAATGGATCCTGGTCCAGGACCAGCTCGGCATGGTGACTCCCCGGATCCTTTCCCGGATCATCAACGAAGCCTATTTTGCGGCGGAAGATGGCACCGCAATTCCCGGGGATATCGATACCGCGATGAAGCTCGGGGCGCATTATCCCGTTGGCCCCTTTCTTTGGTCAGAACAGATCGGGCCGGGGAGGATCGCCAGGCTCCTCCGCAAACTTCAGGCCTCCACCGGCGATGACTGCTATTTCCCGGCCCCCTTGCTGGAAAAAGAAGCTGAAAGAAGGGGAATCCCCAATTCATGAAGGTCATCCTGACCATAGACACCAGCGGGCCCCTGGGACAGGTTTCCCTTTCCCGGGAGGGAATTGTGGTGGATTACATGGAAAACGAAAAGCAGCGCGATCATGCGCAATTCCTGGCTCCGGCAATCCAAAGCCTCCTGCAACAGGCCGGCCTGGATCCTTCCGCGATTGAGGCTGTCGCCCTTTCCGCCGGCCCGGGTTCCTATACCGGGCTCAGGGTAGCTTCAGCTACAGCCAAGGGATTATGCTTTGCCCTCCGGATTCCGATGATCGCAATTGGAAGCCTGGAAGTCCTGGCTCACGCCATGGTCCGGAAGGACCCCTCCTTCGATCTCTATTGTCCGATGCTGGATGCACGCAGGCTGGAAGTATACACAGCCTGTTTCGACCAGCAATTGAATGAGGTCCTTCCGGCCCGGGCCCTGGTCCTGCAACCTGGAAGTCTTGCTGATCTGCTTTCCCGCAACCGGATCCTGTTTTCCGGTTCCGGTTCCTCCAAATGGGAGCGCCTGATGAATCCCAAACCGGATCAGGCTTTTTTCCGTGAAATCTTTCCCGGTCCGGAAAGCCTGGCCTCCCTTTCCTGGAAGGCATTTCTGGCGGAGGGCTGGACCGATCCGGCTCATTTTGAATCCCTTTATTTGAAGGCTTTTCATTCCCCCCCGGTCTAAATACATGATTTTCGCGCATTTGTAATCCCCTGATAGTTACCCAACGCCCCGGTTTTAATTTTTAGCAATTCAAAAACATAATTTTTTTTTTAATTTAACTCAGATTTGATATTTTTGTAACACAAACCCCACGAATAGTACTTCCGAAGTTGCCTGTGACTTGGTTGTCCTGATTAATTGCTAATGCGGTACATATAGTATATTTTAATTATTAAATTTTGTCAAAGATGGAAAAAACACTCATCCAGAATTCATCCAATGCGCTGGTAATCACCAAGGGCAACAGCGAAAAAGAACAGATCAGGCTGGACTATATCGCGGTTAAAAAAGCTGCGATGGTACTTCGGGCCATCAATCACAAGCTGAGGCAGCAAATGATCAAGCTCCTGGAGGACCATAAGCGCATGACCGTTACCGAAATTTATGTGAAGCTTCGCCTGGAGCAATCCGTGGCTTCACAACACCTGGCCATCCTCAGGAGGGCCGGAATTGTGATCACTGAGCGGGACGGCAAATTCATTCATTATACCATCAACACACAGCGGATAGCAGAAGTGGCCCAATTCGTGGAAGAGCTGGTGGGTTAAGATCCAAATTCCCCCCATGGCGGGTAGCATATGCATATATGCTACCCGTTTTTTATGGATCCGCCAGCAGGCGGATTTGTTAATTTTGCCTGAAACCAGAATCATGTTCATCCAGCAGCTGTACACCGGATGCCTGTCTGAAGCAGCCTATTTCATCGAATCGGAAGGGGAGGCTGCGGTGATCGACCCGCTCCGGGATGTGGAACATTACCTGCAGCTGGCTTCGGAGCGCAACGCTACCATCCGGTATATCTTCGAAACCCATTTTCACGCTGATTTCGTTTCCGGCCACCTGGACCTTGCGGCCAAAACAGGGGCCCCGATCGTTTATGGTCCGCGCACCGAAACTGCCTTCCCGATCCACCTCGCCCGGGATGGGGAACGGTTCCGCATTGGAAAGCTGGAACTGGAAGCGATCCATACCCCGGGCCATACCATTGAATCGACCTGTTACCTCCTGCGGGACCACCACCGTCTGCCCCGCTGCCTTTTCACGGGGGACACCCTGTTCGTCGGGGATGTGGGAAGGCCCGATCTTTTCGGTGGTTCCATGACCAGCGCCGGGATGGCGTCGATGTTATTTGATTCCCTTGAAAAGATTAAAAAACTTCCGGATGAGGTGATCATCTATCCGGCACATGGGGCCGGATCCTCCTGCGGGAAAAATATCGGTTCGGAGACTTCCAGTACCATCGGGGAGCAAAAACGGACCAATTATGCCCTGCTGGCGCCTTCCCGGGAGGCATTCATCCTTCAGGTCATCGAAGGGCTTTCCACCCCTCCCCAGTATTTTCCGTTGAACGCAAGCATCAACAAGGAAGGATATGCAGGACTTGACGAGGTGATGGAAAGGAGCCTCAGGCCGCTTGGCGTGGACGCGTTCCGGGGACTGGTCCTGGAAGGGGCATTTATCCTGGATACCCGGAATGCGGATGAATTTGCGGAAGGATTCATACCCAAATCCCTGCAGATCGGCCTGAAAGGCAGGTTCGCGGAATGGGCCGGGATCCTGGTTCCCTTCGACAAGCCCCTGGTCCTGGTGGTCGATCCCGGAATGGAATCAGAAGCCATTACCCGGCTCGCGCGGGTAGGTTTTGACCGCGTTTCCGGCTACCTGGAGGGCGGCATCGGAGCCTGGAAGGCAGCCGGACAGAAGACCGATATGGTCGTCACCGTGGAACCTGAGGAGCTGGCGCTGGACCTGCCCTTCGATCCCGGATTGCTCGTCCTGGATGTACGCCGGCATCCGGAATTTGTGGAGGGGCATGTCCGGGGAGCCATGAACCGGGATCTGAATGGCCTGGGGGGTCCAGCCACGGACCTCAAAAACCTGGAGCACCGCAACATCTATGTCCATTGCGAGTCCGGGTACAGGAGCATGATCGCCTGCTCGATCCTGAAAAAAGCCGGAATCCAGAACCTCCGGAACGTGAACGGAGGATATCAGCGGCTGAAGCTTCTTTCCACCATGCCCATCATCACGGAAACCTCTGTCCTGAACTGACCATCAACCGCATTTTCCATACCGGCTGCAAGTCACCAGATGATCGTTCACCATGCCTGCTGCCTGCATGAAGGCATAGCAGATGGTGGATCCCACAAAACGAAATCCCTCCTTTCGCAGGGCCTCACTCATCCGGTCCGACTCCGGAGAAGAAGAAACAATATCATTTATGGATTTGCGGCGGTTGCGTATGGTCCGGTGATCCGTGAACTGCCAGATGAACCGGTCGAAGCTGCCATAGGTTTTCCGGATCCTCAGGAACTGCCTGGCATTTTCAACGGTGGCCTGGATCTTGAGCCGGTTGCGTATGATGCCCGCATCCTGCAGCAGGGTTTCGATCCGGGCTGCCCGGTACCGGGCGATCCGGGCAGGGTCGAACCCGTCAAAGGCTTTTCGGAAATGCTCGCGCTTATGGAGAATGGTCTTCCAGCTCAGGCCTGCCTGGAAGGCGTCCAGGACCAGGAACTCGAACAGTTTCCGGTCCTCATGAAGGGGGGTACCCCATTCCTGGTCATGATAGGCGATCATCAGGGGATCCGAGGAAGGCCAGGAGCAATCTTTTCTTTTATCAGCCATAGACAAAATATCCGGTCTGGGATGATCTAAACTACTTCAGAAAAACGGATTCAACCGCAATCCCCCGCTTCAGAATTTGAAATTGACCTGAAGGGTTCCGATCAGGGCATCCGGGTAGCGTCCCCCCGGATGTTCAATGTATTGCAAATCGGGCTGAAGGTTCATGGTCTCCGTGATCTGCAACTTGTAAAAACCCTCCGTGGCCATTTCGAAGCGGTCCTGCCGGAGGGGGGCAGGACTCAGCTGGCCATGCTGGATGCTCAGGCCTGCGGCGTCAGATGGCCGGTCCGCAATCAGACCGGTCCATTCCAGGCCTCCCCCCAGGTGCTGGTATATGGGCTCAACGCCTGGTTCGCCCTGACCCCATTCCAGGAAACACCGGAGCCCCCTTTTTTCATCCGGGTTCGTCCCCGGTTTCCAGAGCGTCTGGTTGAAGACCAGGTAAAACCCGGCCGTGCCGTGACGGAAGCCGCTGTCCCCGGTGGGGAATGCTCCGGTATGGCCCCAGAAACCCAGACGCAGGTTGCCATCCCTTCCTGGGGCGGTGAGCCGCTTCCAGGTCAGACCGGTCTCGGCGATCAGCAACGCTCCTCTGGAGGAAGGCTGGATCGATCCGGGGCTTCCCGAAAAATCCAGGAAATGATCATCCCGGTTGGCATCAAAAATTCCGAAGCTGGCATAGAACAGCCGGCCCGGGGTGAAAAACAAATCGATGCTGGGCGCCGGGTCCGGGAAGGTTGGAAATACAAACAGGGTAGGCGTGACGTGGGCGGAACTGGTGATAAAATCCAGGCCGTTGTTGATCAGGCTGAACTCCGCGTTGGCATCCACCTTTCCGGCCTTGATCCGGAAAAGATCGCCCCATCGTTGCTGGTACCAGGCTTCGAACATCTGGAAGAAGGGTGCCGCATTGTTTTTGTCGAATACCTGGAGGTCGCCGACCAGGGCATCGGTAGGGTTCCTGCCCGGGTGGTAACCCAGGTCAAAATAAATGGCCCCTCCCTTCAGGTTGCATAATTTTTCCAGGTCCAGGTTGAGGGTGAAGTCCAGAAGGGCTGCCGTAACGGTTCCGGTTCTTTTCCCTCCCCGGAAATTGTGGAATCCTTCGACGACTCCCTCAAACCCCGGGGTGATGCCCTGGTCGGAAAGGCGATGCCAGATATTTCCTGAATCCTTTTGCGGGGGATCGTCCATCCGCTCCCCGTTCTTTTCGGACCCCGGTTGATCGGATGGGGAAAGCAGGGCCAGCCGGTTCTGGCCGGAAAGAGGAAAGGAGATCTGCGTCAAAAGGAGGGAAAGGCTGGCCAGGGAAAAAAGCCTGGCCCTGCCGCAGCGGGCCTTGATTCCGTTAAAGGGCCTCATGGCTGGATTTGAAGAGGACCCTGCCGGTTTCCAAGGCAGGCCCTTCAGATCCGATCAAAAAGCCTGCCCTGCTCCGGGGAATTCCCCTCCGGGACCTGGGAATTAAAGGACGATATTCTGGACCAGGGGATTGCGTCCGGGGAAATCCGTATTATAATGGAGTCCCCTGCTTTCCTTGCGGAAGCTGGCGCATTTGATGATGAGGTAGCCTACCGTGATCAGGTTACGCAGCTGGCAAAGCTGGGGAGAAAGGGTGGTTGACTCGTAGAGTTCCTCGGTTTCTTCATGAAGCAGATCGATCCTGCGGGAGGCCCGGTGAAGGCGGGTGTTGGTTCTCACAATTCCCACATAATCGCTCATGAGCTGCTGGAGCTCCTTGAGGCTTTGGGTGATCAGGATCATTTCCCGGGGAGCGGTTGTGCCTTTGGCGTTCCAGTCTGGGATCCCTTCTTCCGGAGGATAGAGGGGAACCTCGCGGACCGCAAGGTCAGCGCAGCGGTGCGCGAATACCATGGCTTCCAGGAGGGAATTGGAGGCCAGCCGGTTGGCCCCGTGAAGACCCGTGGAAGCGCATTCCCCGCAGGCCAGCAGCCTCCCGATGGAAGTTCGGCCTTCCTCATCGGTCTTGATGCCTCCGCAACTGTAATGGGCTGCCGGAGTCACCGGGATCATGTCCCTGGAAATATCGATTCCCAGCCGGATGCATTGATTGTAAATGTTGGGGAAATGGGCCTTGAACCGCTCCAGGTCCATGTGCCTGCAATCCAGGAAGACCTGCTCGGTACCGGTCCGCTTCATCTCGCTGTCTATTGCCCTTGCGGCGATGTCGCGGGTGGCGAGGGAGAGCCGGGGGTCATATTTGTGCATGAAATCTTCCCCCTCTATGTTGCGCAGGATCGCCCCTTCCCCCCGGACCGCTTCCGTGATCAGGAAGCTCGGGCTGATTCCCGGCTGGTAGAGCGCCGTGGGATGGAACTGGATGAATTCCATGTTTTCGATCCTTCCCTTGGCCCTGTATGCCATGGCCACTCCGTCTCCGGTGGCGATCGCCGGGTTGGTGGTGGTCCGGTAAACCTGCCCGTTTCCCCCCGTGGCAAGCAGGGTGACGCCGGACAGGATGGTGTCGATTTCACTGGTTCGCTCGTTGAGAACATAGACCCCGTAGCAGCAGATATCGGGCGTGGACTTGGTCACGAGGAAGCCGAGATGGTGCTGGGTGATCAGGTCCACCACGAAGCACTGGGTGATGATCTGGATGTTGGGTAGCTTATGTATCGCGTTCAGAAGGGCACGCTCGATCTCCCTTCCGGTGACGTCCTTATGGTGGATGACCCGGAATTCCGAATGCCCCCCCTCCCTTCCCAGGGAAAGGTCCCCCTCCTCGTTCTTATCAAAGCGGGCCCCCCACCGGATCATTTCGGCGATCCGTTCGGGGCCTTCCCTCACTACGATTTCGACCACCCGCTCATTGCAAAGGCCGTCTCCGGAGATCAGGGTGTCTTCAATATGCTTTTCAAAACTGTCGTTTTCCAGGTCATTGACCACAGCTACTCCGCCCTGTGCATATTTGGTGTTGGTTTCCTCCTCCCTGCTTTTGGTGATCACCAGGATTTTCCGGTCCGGACAACGTAGGGCAGTCTTCAGGGCGAAGGATAGCCCGGCAACGCCGGAACCGATCACCAGGAAATCTGTTTTCACTCTTCCCATGAATAAGAAATTCGTAACATTAAGGGGATAAAAGTAGTCCTAAATAAATGGATGGGAAGAGCGGGTCAGGCGGGGGCCCCGGCCTGACTCGCTCCTGATTATCCATAAATATTTGTTAAATATGTCCTGGCCCAAATGGATTTCGGAAAATAGGTGGAAATTTTACCCGTTCCTCACCGAAAGACTTCGTAAGTATGGACATTTTTTATAATTTTGCTGTTCTTTTATGAACCGGATCAAGGCTGTTGTTTTGTTGTTGGGAGTTGCTTTTGGCCTGGGTTCCGGCTCAGCCCAGCAGTACTGGACCCTGGAACGCTGCGTTCAGTATGCCCGGGATCACAATATCCAGATCAAGCAATCCGCTCTCCAGGCACGCCTGGCGAGGCTTACCATGCAGCAAAGCCAGATGGCCCGGCTGCCTACGCTGAACGCTTCTCCCGAATACGGTTATGATTTCGGAAGGTCCGTCGATCCGACTTCCAACCAGTTCGTCAACAACCAGCTGACTTTTTCGAGTCTCAGCATGAATTTCGGGCTGAACCTTTTTACCTGGTTCCAGCAGGTCAATACCATTGCCGCCAACAAATATGCCGCTTCGGCCAGCGACGCCCTGCTGGAAAAGCTGAAAAATGATGTTTCCCTTAACGTGGCAACCGCCTACCTGCTGATCCTTTCCAACAAGGAACAGGTGGAGACCGACCAGCAGCAGGTCAACCTGTCCTCCGCACAACTGGCCAACACCCGCAAGCAGGTCCAGGCCGGGTACCTCCCGGAAAGCAATCAGGCGGACCTCGAGGCTCAGCAGGCCAAGGACAGTGCTACCCTGATTACCGCGAGGAACAACCTGATCATGTCCGTCCTCCAGATGAAGGCGTTGCTGAACCTGGATTTCAGCACTGCGTTCGATGTGGAGGCTCCCGAAAATATCGATTCCATTCCCCTGCTGGACCTCGCTGTGGAAAACCCCCAAACCATCTATGACCAGGCCATCAGCGAGCAGCCCCTGATGATCGCGGATTCATTTACGGTTCGTGCCGCTGCCCGGCAGCTCAGGGCCGCCCGGGGAGCCTACTACCCGAGCCTTTCCCTGTTCGGGGGATTGGGCACGAGCTATTCCAGCACCTACCTTCGGCCTTCCGAGACCCTGATCACCTATCCGGCCGTGCCCATTGGTTCGGTGACCGTCGGCGGCAATACCTATGTGGTGAACTCCCTGCCCCAGCAGACCATGTCGCCTCAATACTCCAAGGCGGCCCTTCCGACCCAGCTCGGGGATAATTTCAGGCAAAACATCGGCATTGCGCTCAATATTCCCATCCTGAACGGGTGGCAGACCCGCACCAACGTCCAGCGGGCCAAAATTGCCCTGCTCAACGACCAGCTGACCTTCGACCAGGACAGGCTGACCCTGAAGCAGAATATCTTCCAGGCTTTTGAGGATGCCAAGGGAGCCCTGGAAAATTATAATGCGTCCAAGGTGACCCTGGCCGATTCCCAGACTGCCTATGATTTTGCAAACAGGCGATATAACCTGGGGCTGATCAATTCCGTGGATTTCCTCACTACCCAGAACAACCTGTTTGCTGCCAAAACCAACCTGCTTACTGCCAAATACACATATATTTTCAAGGTGAAGTTGCTGGAGTTCTATAAGAACCTTCGTCTGACCCTCTGACCCTTCCCGAATGACCTCAATGAATATTCCCAGCGTATGAAAAGGAAAACGATTTACTGGCTCATCACCGGACTGGTCATCCTGATCATCCTGCTCCTGGTGCTGAAAAGCAAAGGCGTTATCGGAGACCAGCCGGGAGTACAGGTCTCGGTGGACAAGCCGGCTTTCCGGAACATCACGGAAACCGTATCGGCCAGCGGCAAGGTTTACCCGGAGATCGAGGTGAAAGTGAGCCCGGACGTTTCTGGTGAGATCACCGACCTGTCCGTGGAAGAAGGGGATTCCGTGACCCGGGGCGAGGCCATCGCCAAGATCTACGCAGACGTATACAATTCCATCCGGGAGCAGCAACTGGCCAATGTAAGCCAGGTGGAGGCGCAGCTGGCCAATGCCCAGGCCTCCCTGACGGGATTCAAAGCCAAACTGGATCAGGCCAAAGCCACTTTCGCCAGGGACCAGCAGCTCGTTGCCCAGCGGGTGATCTCCCGGGTCGAATACGATCAGGCACAGAGCGATTACCAGTCTGCACTTTCCAATTATAACGCGGCCCAGGACCAGATCCAAAGCGGCCAGTATGCTGTGGCCAGTGCCCAGGCCAACCTTTCCCAGGCAGAAGACCAGCTGCACCGGACGACCATCATCGCTCCGATGAGCGGGTATGTTTCGAGCCTGCTGGTGAAAAAAGGAGAGCGGGTCGTGGGGACTGCCCAGATGGCCGGAACGGAAATGATGACCATTGCGAATATGGACACCATGGAGATCCAGGTCGATGTTGGGGAGAACGATATTCCCAAGGTGAATTACGGAGATACTGCCAATATCCAGGTGGATGCCTATAATGAACGGGTGTTCAAGGGAGTCGTGACCAAGATCGCCACAAGCTCAGGCGCTGTCGCTGCAGCCCAAACCTCCGGATCCTCCAGCACGGGCGCTTCCGCTGACCAGGTAACCAATTATACAGTTCATATCCGGATCCTGCGCACCAGCTACCAGGACCTCGTCAATCCTAATAACCCGAGGCATTTTCCATTCCGGCCGGGCATGAGTGCCAGCGTTGAAATCCAGACCCTGACCCACCGCCATGTGATTTCGATCCCGATCAACGCGGTAACCACCAGAACCAGTGCCAGCATGGCCACTGCAGCCCCGGGCCCCCATCCGGTTCAGGCCAAGGGATCCGCCCCCGCCCCGGCTGCCTCAGCTGCGGCCGCAGCCCCAGCGGACAGTGCCCAGGAAGTGGTATTTGTGGTGAAGTCTGACGGAACGGTGAAAATGGTTCCCGTGAAAACGGACATCCAGGATGATAACAACATCGAAATTCTTTCCGGCATCGACACTTCCGAAAAAATAGTCGTCTCACCCTATTCGGCCATTTCGAAGACACTATCCAGCGGGACCAAGGTTAAGGTTGTGGCCCAGTCCCAGCTATTCATCGCGACCCAATAGGGGACCGGCCGACTTTAGTACTTTCGGGGATGCGTTCCAACGTACGGTACCGGGTGGGCCTGATCGGAAGCGGCAGCTGGGCCACAGCACTCGCCAAAATCCTCACGGATAACCATTTCAGGCTCAACTGGTGGATCCGCAAAACGGAGGACCTCCGGTCCCTGCAACTGCGGCGCTGCAATCCTTCCTACCTCAGTTCAGTCCGTTTTGACCTGAAACATATTACCCTGTCCAATGACCTGGCCCGGGTGATTTCAGATTCAGACTGGGTGATCATTTGCATTCCGTCTGCCTTTGTCCGGGAGGTGATTGACCCCCTGCCCAGGGACATCTTCGGAGACAAGTCCGTGATTTCAGCCATCAAGGGGATCCTGCCCGGGGATAACCTGCTGCTGAACGATTACCTGGAGCGGGAATTCAACCTTCCCCTGGATCATTATTTTTCCATCACGGGTCCCTGCCATGCCGAAGAGGTCGCCGCCCAGAAGCTCACCTATGTCACCTTCACCGGAAAAAATTTCCAGACCGCCCGGATTATCGCCAGGCGCTTCATTACAAGATATCTGAAGACCGTGGTCAACGATGATATCTGGGGAGCGCAGTATGCTGCGGTTCTGAAGAACATTTATGCCATCGGTGCCGGGATTTGCCACAGCCTGGGTTATGGCGACAATTTCCTTTCGGTTTATATTGCCAATTGTGCGGGTGAAATGAGTGCTTTCAACGACCAGGTGAATCTCCGCCAGAACCATGCCTATTCCAACCGCAATCCTTTCGCCAGCGCCTATCTTGGAGACCTGATGGTCACCTGTTATTCCCAGTACAGCAGGAACCGGAATTTCGGGTCCATGATCGGAAAGGGTTATAGTGTCCGGTCCGCTCAACTGGAGATGAACATGGTGGCCGAAGGGTATTACGCGGCTCGTTGCATCCACCAAATCAATGAAACCGAAAAGCTCAGGATCCCGATCGCGGAAGCCATTTATGCCATCCTCTATGAGGGGCAGGGCGCGGCCGAATCCTTTGGGAAGCTGGAAAAAATCCTGTATTAAACCGGTTCGCCCATGACCCTGAAACGGTTTTTGCCGGCGGTCCTGCTTTTCATCCTCCCTGCTTTTTCCCGGGCCCAGGAAGGGATCCGGTTTAATCCGGAAAGCCTGGATTCCGCCCGGGTGGCTGCAGGCCTGCAGCATCGCCTGGTCTTCGTAGACGTTTTCACTGTCTGGTGCCGCCCCTGCAGGTTGATGGACCTGGAAGTCTTTTCCCAGGCCGCCACCGGTGCGTTCTTCAACAGCCATTTTATCAATATCCGGATTGACGCAGAAAAAGGAACCGGGCCCGGCATCGCACTCCGCTACCAGGTGCCATCCTATCCTTGCTACCTGTTCCTGGACCCGGATGGAAAACTGATTTTCCTGGGCCATGGATTTTGCAACGGAGACCAGCTCATCGCCATGGCGCGGGAGGCCCTGGAACGATCCCCCGGAAAGACCCCTTAGTCAAGCTCCAGTCCTCCAGGTTGTATAATGTAGCAAAAATTTGTATTTTGATTCGTTTTTCCCCGGAAAACTTATTGCAAAAGCCGTAAACCAAATACCCCAAAATATGATCAAGACATACTCCATCCTGCTGATCGCCCTGGTCTCGGGCGGCTATTTTTTATCCGGTTGCAAGAGCAAAACTTCAGGCACCACGGTAATCACCCGGCCGGTTATCGCCAGCCAGACGGATTACGGCGGTTTTCCGACCCAGGTCAAATGGGGGGAACACCTGGTCACCATACTGGGCTGCAATGACTGTCATACCCCGAAGAAGATGACCGCAGAAGGACCGGTCCTGGATTCCTCCCTGCTGTTGTCCGGACATTCCGGCCAGATGCCTGTTGTTCAGGTCGACCGGGTGCAGGCTCAGAAAAACGGGATGGTAGCGACCAATGACCTGACTTCCTGGGTAGGGCCCTGGGGGATCTCTTATGCAGCCAATCTGACCTCCGATCCCACCGGTTTGGGCAACTGGACCGCGGACCGGTTTATGCTGGCCATGAGAAAGGGCGCCTTCATGGGAATGCCCAATACCAGGACCATTTTGCCTCCGATGCCCTGGCAGGATTTTGCGGCAATGACCGACGGGGAGCTGAAAGCGATCTTTGCCTATCTGGAAAGCACCCGGCCGGTTCATAACAACGTTCTGGCTGCCGATCCCCCTGCCGGGATGCATTAACCTTCGCGGTTGGGGAATAAAAGGATATAGAGGTACTTTACAGGACTAACGCCTTTTATGCCCCTTCCTTTTCCGGTACTTGGAGGTTCCTTCATCCTGGTGCTCCTGGGATGGCTGATCCTGGGAGACCTGATCCGCTCCCTCGGTCACCATTCCACCCATCGGCAGGAAAGGACCTGATTCTGCTGTCCGAAAGAGGGCGGCGGTGATCCCGTCAGCCAAAAGCCATCCCCTCAGGCTCATCCGCAACCGGCTTCCCTCAAGGATCAGCAATCCTTCTTCCAGGAACCTTTGCGATTCCTCCAGGAGCCCATCGGCCTCCTGCTTCCCCCATCGCTCACCAAACCCTTTGAGGTCCAGTCCTTCCCTGGTCCTGAGAGATACCAGGAGCGATTCGTTCCGATGCTGGGTTGCCGTGAGCAATTCTGATCCTGCAGGGATGATTCCCTTCCCGATGGCTTCCAGGTAACGGGCATTATGGGAAATATTCCATTGCCTGGAGATTCCATTGAAGGAATGCGCTGAGGGTCCCAGGCCCAGATAGGAAACTCCCTTCCAGTAATTGCTATTATGGCCGGACCTGTAACCGGGAAGGGCAAAGTTGGAGATCTCGTAATGTTCGTAACCCGAGGCCGTGAGTTCCTGATCCAGGAGTTCAAAATGGCGGGCGGCCTGTTCCGGATCAGGGGGTCGGAAATCATTTTTTCGGATCTGATGATCCAGGGCAGTGGAAGGCTCCACGGTAAGGGCATAACAGGAGAGGTGGGGAATTTCCAGGGAAACCAGCTGCCGGGCCTGCCGCCTGAGGCTTTCTTCATCCAGGGTGGGCATTCCATAAATCAGATCCGCGGAAAGGTTCCGGAATCCGCATTCCCGGGCCATCCGGAGGGATGCCAGGGCCTCCGGAGCATCATGGGACCGGTTCATCCAGCGCAGGTCGGCATCGACCAGGCTCTGGATCCCGATGCTGAGCCGGTTCACCCCGCAGGACCTGAGTTCAGCAAGCCGGGTATTGCTGAGGTCGTCGGGGTTGGCTTCGAGGGTGATTTCCACATCCGGGGAAATGGGGAAAAGGCTCCGGATCCTGCCGATGATTCCCTCCAGCCATCCAGCATGGAGAAGCGAGGGGGTACCGCCCCCGAAATACAGGGTGTCCACCCTTTCCCCTTCCAGGTAATCCCGGCGGATTTCCGCCTCCCGGGCGATGGCCCTGGTCATTTCCTCCAGGCCCCGAAGGGAGGTGGAAAAATGAAAATTGCAATAGGTGCAGGCCTGCTTGCAAAAGGGGATATGAACATAAATTCCGGCCATGTTTTTAGGATACCCGAATGAAAAGAATTGCGTGAAAATGATGAGCCCCGTAACCGAATCACTTTTAAAGATATGCAACTATCACCAACAGGAGAGCAGTGCGTCTGGTATTACGACACCCAAAAACACAAGCTATACGGACCTTCCGCCCATATCAGGGACTCTGCCTGAAAACGTTGTTTTATTGGAAATCCCTCATGAATTAAAACTTGACCCGGTAACAAATTTACTGGCATGGAAAACGATATTCATGCATAGTTATCCCGGCTGGCAGATGCGACATTTTAACAATTGTTCATTTTTTCACTTTTGGCGGCGCA
>JANWKA010000107.1 GCA_025451655.1 Chitinophagaceae bacterium
ATCCGGCTGGACTGGAATGTTTCGGCGGGGCTGCTGTTCGTGATCACGGGAATGCATATGCTGCACGTGCTGGGAGGAGTGATCGCGATCCTGGTTATATTTGCCAGGGCCTACCGGAAAAATATCCGGACCTACAGTCCGATCCCGGTGGAGATCGTTTCGACCTACTGGCATTTTGTGGATGGGCTTTGGATCTACCTGTATATTTTTTTCATTATCATACACTGATCAGGACATAAAGTCAATATGGAAACAGCGGTAAAAGTCAAAAAAAACTGGTGGACCGGAGGGCAATCCCCTTATAATGTCAGTTATGGGAAACTGATGATGTGGTTTTTCCTGGTATCAGACACCTTTACCTTCAGCGCCCTGCTGATCTCTTACGGAACCACCCGGTTCAGCGTGAACTACTGGCCGGATGCCAATTATGTCTTCAACAAGTTTTTCATTATCAAGGGCAACATGCCCCTGCTCTCTGTGAGCCTGATGACCTTCATCCTGATCATGAGCTCTGTCACGATGGTGCTCGCGGTTCATGCAGGCCACCTGAAACGGCAGAAGGAAGTCGCCAAATGGTTGTTTTTCACGATCATCGGGGGGCTGGCATTCCTCGGATGCCAGGCCTTCGAATGGACGGACCTGATCACCGAGAAAGGAGTCACCATGACTCATAACCTCCTGGGACCGGTGGTCAATGGTCATGCCACTGCCGGGCCTTCGGCATTCGGTGCGTTCTTCTTCACCATTACGGGTTTTCACGGCTGCCATGTATTTTCGGGGGTAATCATCAACATCATCATCCTGATCAACGTGCTCAAGGGGACCTATGAGAAGCGGGGACATTACGAAATGGTGGAGAAGATCGGGCTGTACTGGCATTTTGTGGACCTGGTCTGGGTCTATGTGTTCACCTGCTTTTACCTGCTGTAGACATTCAAACCGATTCAATAATTGACCGACAGGATATGGAACATGTTCAAATTTTGGAAGACCAGCCCCGGGGCCTGAAGGATCCGGTAGTGAGGACCCTGATCCGGGTCTTCTGGATCCTCTTATGCGTGACGATCGTGGAAGTGGGGTTTGCCTTCCTCCATTATTTTACGGATTTTCCCCCAAGGGTCCTGCTGAACGCGATTTTCATCAGCCTGACCGTGGTCAAGGCCTTCTTCATCGTGGCGGAGTTCATGCACCTGCGTCATGAACTCAAGAACCTGATTTTCAGCGTCCTGGTGCCGTTGCTGTTCATTATCTGGGGCATCACGGCTTTCCTGGCGGATGGCAATTCCTGGAAGCACATGCGGAATGAAACTCCGGTCATCGAGCATCTTTCTCCCTGGAGAAATGACATGCACGCCAGCCACTGACCCTGGCTTGCACCTGGGAGGAAATCAGCCGGTTCAATTTTTCCATTCTTAACCGCCCGGATCATCCGAAAGACCCTCATAGCCTGTTTGATCGCGGTGGCAGTACCCCTCGCTTTTTATCTGGTGACCAAATTATACGCCAACCACAACATCCGGTTTCCGGCATATTACGGCGCCGTGGGGGTGGATTCAGCAAGAAGGGGAGGGGTCATGCATCATGACACGATTTACCACCAGGTGGGGAATTTCCATCTGACCAACCAGCTGGGTCAACCCTGCTCCTTTGACAGCATCGGTCCCAAAGTGGTCCTTGCTGATTTTTTCTTTACGTCCAGCCCTTCGTTCTGCCCGATACTTTCACGCAACCTGAAATGGGTCCAGACTTCCTTCGCCGCTTCGGATACAGGGCTCAGGATCCTTTCCTTCACGGTAGACCCGCAGCACGATTCGGTAGCCCGGCTGAGGGCCTATGCGGACCATTATGGCGCAGATCCGGATGTCTGGTGGTTCCTAACGGGGGACAAGAAGCAGATTGATGACCTGGCGCGCAGCCAGTTTTATGTTGATGCCCGGGAGGGAAACGGTGGCCCGGTTGATTTTGTACCTACGGACAAATGGGTGCTCCTGGACCGCCACCGGTATATCCGCGGGTATTATAGCGGGGTGGATTCGGCGGATGTGAAAAGATGCATGAACGATATCGCCATGCTGATGATCGAGAAGGACAAGAAGAAATAACCATGGAATCCAAAGGCTCTTTCACCATTCCCATTACGATTATCTCCATCACGATTCCTCTTACGGTTGCGGCCCTGTTCCTGCTTCCCCATGCCACCCTGGGTAGCGCGCATCACCTTAAGGTGCTTCCCTTCATCAATGCAGTGCTGAATTCAGGAACGGCCATCCTGCTCCTGGCCAGCCTGTATTTTATCCTTCATGGAAAATGGAAGGTCCACCGGGCCTGCAACCTCACCGCCGTGGGATTGTCCGTTTTATTCCTGATCAATTATGTAGTCTACCACTCCTTTGCCCCGGAAACCCATTTCGGGGGGCAGGGCTGGATCCGTCCCCTGTATTTTTCCATCCTGATCTCCCATATTTGCCTTTCGGTCATCATTGTCCCGCTGGTCCTGGTCACCCTGGTGCGGGCGCTGAAAGGGGATTTTGCACGGCACAAAAAGATCGCCCGGATCACCTGGCCTCTCTGGTTCTATGTGGCCATTTCAGGGGTGACGGTATATGTCATGCTCGCGCCTTATTATTAAGCGGAATTTCTGACAGGTCAGGACACGGATTTTTTATTCTTTTATTTCAGCCCCCTGCCATCCCCGGGCAATGACCATGGAATTTTCCTTCCGCCTGCCCGGTCCGATGCGGCGGCCGGAAATTGAATTTTCCGTACCTTCACAGGGTGAAACAGAAGCATTTATTAATATTTCTCTTTCTATTCCTTTTGACCTGCCTCAGCCATGAACTGATGGCTCAGTGTTCCATCTGCACCAAAACCGCCCAGCAACTCGGACCCCATGCTGCCAGGAGTCTGAATTCCGGAATCCTCTACCTCATGGCTACCCCCATGGCCGTGGTCAGCGTGATCACCTACCGCTGGTGGAAATCCGGCAACCGCAAATAATTCCTGCTTCATTCCTCCACCTGGTAAGCCACCCGCATATTTCCTTTTTTGCCCTTGAAATATTTGATGGACACCTTTCCCAGCAGCCCTAAAGTGGGCACATGGGTACCTGCACAGGGGTAATATTTAAAACCGTCGATCCCTACCCACCGCAGGGACCGGCCTCCCTCCAGGGAGAAACCTTCCGGAACGAAGGTTTTTTCCCGGTCCCCGTCCAGGGACCCATCGGTGCTGGTAAACACGGCCCGATCCGACCGGATCCATTCCCGCATTCCTTCTTCCACCGGGATGGAATCCAATTCGTGGAGCTGTTCGGGATTGGAGAATTCCACATAAGGGCTGTCCGGATAATGGTAACCCTTCAGGGGAACCAGTTTCCACCGTAATTGTTCAAATATCATGGAACCGACCAGGTGGCCGGCGGTATGGATCCGGGAATGAAGGAGCCTCCGGGCGGGATCGATGGACATCCGGAGGGCGACGCCGGGACCGGGGGCAAAATGCGGGGAGGCTAAATAATGGGCGATCCCGCCGGGGGCAGGAATCGCTTTCAGGATGGGAACCATGTTCCCTTCAGGGTCCCGGACAAAGCCGGAATCTGCTGGCTGTCCCCCACCCCCGAAATAAAAAATGGTCCGGTCGGGGATGAAAAAAGGACCCAGCTCATCCATCCCCGTGGCCAGGACCAGGACCTCCGCTTCATTCAAGGAAGAATCCCGGTGGTACAGCAGTTCCGTGGCCATGTGCTGGGTTAAAAGCAGTATTTGTTTTCCGAAATCAGTTTCGAAGCGATCCTTCTTCTGACAGCGATCGCGTTGAAGGGATCGGTTTTGGTGAACCTTTTGAGGCCGACCAGCATCATCCTGAGCTCGTCCCCCCCGGCAAATCCCTGTATGGCTTCCTGTCCTGCCTGTTGCAAAACAGAGACGGATTCATGGAGGCAAACCCCCATCAGGTCGATCTGATTTTTGCCGGAATCCATTCCCCGCTGATCCGTCCATTTGATGACCCGGAGCAGGGTGCTTTCCGCGATAAACACCTGGATGATCATATCGGAAATCAGCATCAGCAATTCCTGCTCCAGGCTGGCTTTCAGTTTTTGAACCGCGGTTCCCGCGACCATCAGCACGGCTTTTTTCATCCGGGCCACCTGATCCACCTCCCGGGAGAAGGGACCATTTTCCGGGATGGATTCCGGGATGCTCATCAGTTCCTTCTGGATCCCCAGTGCCGGAGTCATCAGGTCCAGGTTTCCCTTCAGGGCCCTTTTCATCAGCATATCCACGATCAGGAGCCGGTTGATCTCATTGGTCCCTTCGAAGATCCGGTTGATCCGGGAATCCCTGTAGGCCCTGGATATTTCATACTCGTCCGAGAACCCGTTCCCTCCGAAGACCTGCACCCCTTCATCCACCACATAATCCAGGGCTTCGGACCCCGCCACCTTCAGGATGGCGCATTCGATGGCATATTCTTCGGCTGCTCCCAGCAGGGAATCCCCCGATGGTTTCCCCTCCCGGGTCAATTCCTGTTCCTTCTGGCTGATCAGCTGGGCGGTCCGGTATAGCGCGGATTCTATGGCGAAAATCCGGACCGCCTGTTCGGCCAGCTTATGCTGGATCGCTCCGAAATGGGCAATGGGCTGGCGGAACTGTTCCCTGGAATTGGCATACTGGATGGTGATGGAGGCGGAATGTTTGGCTCCTCCCAGGGCGGCTGCGCAGAGCTTCAACCTCCCGATATTGAGGATATTGAAGGCGACCAGGTGCCCTTTTCCGATCTGGCCCAGGACATTTTCTGCCGGAACCTCGCAGTCCTGGAAGAAAACCTGCCGTGTCGAGGATCCCCTCATGCCCATTTTGTGCTCCTCTTCGCCAAAGGAAAGGCCCGGGACGTTCCGGTCCACGATGAACGCCGTGAATTTTTCCCCGTCGATTTTGGCAAAAACCGTGAAGACATCCGCGAAACCGGAATTGGTGATCCAGCATTTCTGGCCGTTGATCCGGTAGGTTTTCCCGTCGCTGCTCAATCTGGCCGTGGTTTTGGCGCTCAGGGCATCCGATCCGGAATTGGGTTCGGTGAGGGCATAGGCACCCTTCAGCTCCCCGCTCGCGAGCCTGGGAATGTACCGGTCCTTTTGGGCTTCGGTTCCGAAATAAAGGATCGGCAGGGAGCCGATCCCGGTATGTGCCGCCATGGCCACCGAGAAGGAATTGCCTCCACCCAGGGCCTCATTGATCAAGGTTGCGGTGATGAAATCCTTTCCCATCCCCCCGTATTTTTCCGGGAAGGCTGCGCCCAGCAGACCCAGCTTCCCGGCCTGATCCAGCAGCTTTACCATCAAACCGGGTTCCAGCTGGTCAATCCGGGTCATCAGGGGGCGGACCTCGGTGGCGATGAACTGTTCCGCCATTTCTCGGATCATGCGCTGTTCCTCGTCGAATTCTTCCGGGATGAAAAGATCGAAAGGGTTCGGGGTTTTGATCAGAAATTCCCCTCCCTGAGGTAAGTTGACTATTGCCCTGGCCTGGTCCATATCCCGGATTTACTTATCGTAATTTACGCCAAGGGGGCCTAATGGCCAAAGAGGGTCAGCCAGGCTGACCCTCTTTGATGAGCAAGATTGGGCCGGAAGAAATTTGGGGTTAAATTGCCACGGGCCGGATCAGGGTCCCCTCAAACCAGGATCCCCTTTGGAGTATTTTGACCTCGACTACGGGAAAAACAGGATTCGTTGCCACCATGCCGGGACAGGCAGGGAGCTGATCCTTTGCCTTCATGGGTTCGGGGAATCCGGGACCAGCTTCGAGGCCTTATCCTCCTTTTTCGGGGACCGGTTCACCCTGGTTTGCCCTGACCTTCCCTTTCACGGAGCAACCATCTGGAGGGAACTTTATTTTCAGCCCTCAGCGATTGCCGAAATCATCAGGCTCATCCAGGAAAGGTTTGGGGTCGACCGGTCTTCCCTGCTCGGATTCAGTATGGGAGCCCGGCCTGCCCTTTCCGCCTTCGGGGAAATTCCGGAAAGGATCTCCAGGCTGATCCTGCTGGCCCCGGATGGTCTGAAAGAAAACCTCTGGCAGCGATTTTCCTCCCGGACCTGGCTGGGAAACCGGATCCTGTTTTATTTCATCCAAAGACCGGGAATCTTTTTTCTTTCAGCAAGGTTGGGGAGGGCAATCGGCCTGATCCATGAGGGGGTTTACAAATTCATCCTTTTCAATATGGACCAGCGGGAAAAGCGCAGGAAGGTTTACCAGGTCTGGACCTGCCTGAAGGGGATGAAAATCCGGATCCCCGCCTTCAGGCGGGTCATGGCCGCGCGCCGGATCCCCATGCTGGTTGTCCTGGGTCGCTTTGACCGGCTGATCCCTGAAGGCACCATCAAAAAATTATTTGGAAACCTGGCCGGCTGCAGGATCATTTCCCTTCCCCTGGGTCATATGCTCATCCAGTCCCAGACCGGGGAGGCGATCGGGCAGTGGCTTGGAAATAATCCGGCGCCATGATCGTCCTGATAATTTCCATCCTGGCAGGAATATACGGGGCTTTTATCCTGTTCCAGCTTTACGGCTGGCTCCGGATCCCCGGATGCAGGTCCCCTAAAGGAGACCGGTTTACGACCCGGGTCACCCTGATCATTCCCACCCGGAACGAAGAAGATCAGATCCTGTCCTGCCTTCAATCCATCAAGGCCCAGACCTACCCGGAAAACCTGCTGGAAGTGATCGTGGTGAACGACCATTCAACCGACCAGACGGAATCCCTGGTCCGGGGATTTGAGGCAGGAAATGTCAGGCTGATCAACCTCTCCGATCATCTGGCTCCCGGAAAACCTGTTTGGGCCTTCAAGAAAAAGGCCATCGAGGTGGCCATCGGGCAATCCGGTGGTGACCTGGTCGTCACCACGGATGCCGATTGTATCGCCGGAAAGGACTGGATCAGCTCGGTGGTGACCTGTTATGAATCCGGGGGATGCAAGCTCATCGCAGGCCCGGTGGGATTGCACCTGGAGCGGGGATTTTTCCAGAAGCTACAGTCCCTGGATTTCATCAGCCTGCAGGGCCTGACAGGATCCCTGCTTCAGATGGGTAACCCGGTGATTTGCAACGGAGCCAACCTGGCCTATGAGCGGAAAACCTTCCTGGAACTGGGCGGCTTCCAGGGAGTGGACCACATGGCCTCCGGGGATGATGTGTTCCTGCTTCAAAAGATAAACCGGGCCTATCCCGGGCAATGCTGTTTCCTGAAATGCCGGAAAGCCCTGGTCCGTACCCGGGCCCAGCAGGATTTGGCTTCCTTTTTCCAGCAGCGGATCCGCTGGGCCTCCAAGACCGGAAGGGGGAACAGGCCGGTCCTGCTCCCCCTCCTGGTCTTCCTGTATTGCTGGAACCTGCTTTTTCCGGTCATGGCGCTTTTCTCTTTCCTGGATCCGGCCCTCCTGAAATGGTTCTGGCTCCTCTTGTTGTATAAAACCATCCTGGAGCTGATCTTCCTTTATCCGGTGGCGGGATTTTTCGGCAGGCGCGCGATGTTGTGGTGTTTGCCCCTGGAACAGTTCTTCCATATTCCCTATATCCTCGTCGCAGCCTTTCTGGGACGTTTTAAAACCTACCACTGGAAGGGCCGCAAGGTCAGCTGAATCTTCCCAGGACCCAATAGCCTATTTTTGGGTAAAACCTGACCACCTTCCATGGTGATGCTTTCTCCAGACCAGTTCCTTGTGCAGGCCGGGACTTATCCCGTCCTGGATGTGAGGTCCCCTTCAGAATTTGCCCATGCCCATATCCCGGGGGCGGTCAACCTTCCGCTGCTTTCTGATGAGGAGCGCAGGATCATTGGTACGTTGTACCACAGGGAAGGCAGGGAGCTGTCCATCCGGAAAGGGTTGGACTTTTTCGGAGTCAAAATGGGATCCATGGTGGAAACGGTCCGAGCCTCCCTGGATACGGAGACCCTGTTAATCCATTGCTGGAGGGGCGGGATGCGCAGCAGCACGGTTGCCTGGCTGATGGAAACCTCCGGGTACCGGGTATTCCTCCTCAGGGGAGGTTACAAGGCTTACCGGAACCTGGTGCTCCGGTCCCTTGCCCGACCTTACGATTTGCGGATCCTGGGAGGCTTTACCGGATCCGGAAAAACCGACCTGCTTCGGCACTGGGGGAATGGGGGAGGGACGATGATCGATCTGGAAAATATCGCCGGCCACCGGGGTTCCGCCTTCGGGGCCTGGCCGGGCCGGGTCCAGCCCGGCCAGGAAATGTTTGAGAACCTCCTGGCAGAAGCCCTGTGGAAAGCTGCAGGGAAGGGGCCCATCTGGCTGGAGGATGAAAGCCAGGCCATCGGTAAGTTGATCATCCCACCGGCTTTTTGGCAGCAGATGCGCAGTGCCCCCGTCCTTTTCCTGGACATTCCCTTCGCAGAGCGGCTGGAATACCTGGTATGCACTTTCGGCATCCTGGGACCGGAATGGATATCGGCAGGGCTGGACCGGGTCCGCAAAAGGCTTGGAGGGGCCCGCTTCAAGCAGGCGAGCGAATTGCTGGGCGAAGGAAAATTGCGGGAATGTTTCAGCATCCTGCTCCGCTATTATGATGGTTATTATGGCAAATCGATCCAGGCCCGTGAAAAAGCAGGAACCCTGGTGCGTACCTGTTCCTGCACGCATTCGGACAAAAGCCGGGTCATGAGCCTGATTTCGGAAGCTCAACCCATTTCGGAATGATTACAGGACCAGTAAAATTGACCCAATTCTCCCATGGAGCGGGATGCGGATGCAAAATCTCCCCGAAGGTCCTTGATTCGATCCTGCGAGGCCATGAGTCCTTCCCCTCCGGACCCCTGCTGGTTGGAAATGATGCCCGGGACGATGCGGCAGTTTATGATCTGGGAAACGGCACTGCACTGCTGGCCACCGTGGACTTTTTCATGCCGGTCCTCGATGATCCGCTGGATTTCGGAAGGGTCGCCGCCGCCAATGCCATCAGCGACATTTATGCCATGGGAGGAAAGCCCCTGATGGCCCTCTCCCTGCTGGGATGGCCGGTGGAAAAAATCCCTCCTCAAGTCGCCTCCAGGGTGGTTGAAGGCGCGAGGCAGATCTGCCAGGAGGCGGGAATCCCGATCACCGGGGGACACAGCATCGACAGCCAGGAGCCGATATTCGGCCTCTCGGTGAATGGTCTGGCAGCGCTGGGCCATATCAAAAGAAATAATACGGCCCGGGAAGGGGACCTGCTTTTTCTGACCAAACCCCTGGGAACCGGGATCCTGACCACGGCTGCCAAAAAAGGCTGTATCAGCCCGGCGGACCTGGATACCGTTACCCGGCAAATGTGCCGCCTGAACCGGGTTGGGATGGACCTGGGCCGCCTGGAAGCCGTGCGGGCCATGACCGATGTAACCGGCTTCGGCCTTCTGGGACACCTGAGGGAAATGGCGGAAGGCAGCTCCTGCTCCGTGCGGCTTCATTTTTCGTCCATCCCCCTGATCGGGGCCGACCTGGCAGCCTATATCAGTCAGGGAGCGGTCCCCGGCGGAACGAATCGCAACTGGGAAAGCTATGGGCCCCTGGTTGGTGCCATCACCCCGTTTCAGAAAGCAGTCCTTTCCGATCCCCAGACCAGCGGAGGCCTGCTGATCGCCCTGGACCCTGCCGGTCTCCCGGAATTTGAACGGATCCTGGACCAGCACGGATTGAAAGACTTTTTGAGCCCCGCAGGGCAAATGATCCGCAGGGAGGATCCCCTGATCCGG
>JANWKA010000108.1 GCA_025451655.1 Chitinophagaceae bacterium
CCGGCGGGAGCCTCATGGAAAGCGGCAATTTGCTTTTCGGCTTCCCGGATCAGCGGGTAGTTACCGGACAAAAGCCTGGAGCCGCCGCTTCCATGGGCGAGCCCGAGTTCTTCCACCATCCGGGCAATCTCCTTCCGGGTCCCGGGGTCGCGGGCGATGCCCAGGTAATCATTGGAACAAAAATCCACCAGGGTTCCCGGCAGTTTCAGGCTCCGGAGGTTGCCTTCCTGGGTGCGCTGCTGCAGGCGGTCCTTCAAAAAATTTTCGGGGTCCATGAGGAAAAGTATCCGGGGCAAATCTAAAAGATTCCCGGGTAGGGCTCCTGGCGCAATTGGAACCATTCCGGTACTTTTGGCAAAAAAAATTGCTGGGCCTCAAACTTCCCACCGATCCGCGATGGGCCAATCTGGCCGGGATTTCCCTTGAAGAAATCCTCACCGACCATGCTTTCTGCGAACAGAAGGCGGCTACCCAATGTATTTCCCTGATCCAGAAATATCCCGAAAAAGAACGGCTGGTCCGGGAACTGGCCCCGGTTGTCACGGAGGAATGGGGGCATTTCAGGATGGTTCTTGAGGAGATCCGTGGACGGGGTTTCCGGCTCGGTCCCCAAAGGCCGGATGCCTATGTCAATGCCCTGAGGGCTCAAATGGCCCGGGGAGGTTCCCGCCAGGACCAGCTCATGGACCGGCTCCTGGTCTGCGGCCTGATCGAGGCCAGGAGCTGCGAACGTTTCCGGCTGCTCAGCGTAGGGCTCGGCGAAGAATACCTGCGCCGGTTCTACCGGCAATTCATGATATCGGAAGCGGGGCATTACCGCCTGTTCCTGGACCTGGCCAAAACATACCAGGATCCGGGCCAGGTGGCCGCTCGCTGGGAATTCTGGCTTCAGACCGAAGCGGGGATCCTTTCCAGCCTGTCCCCCAGGGGAGACCGGATGCATTAATGTTACTGGAAAATCCGGGTCCAGGCCGACACCCATGCCCAAAAAACCAAACAGGGTCCTTTCCGCGATCATCCTGACCGTGTTTATCGATCAGATGGGGGTGGGCATGGTCCTGCCCATCGCGGCCCCGCTGCTGATGGCCCCTTCCTCAGGGCTGTTCGGGGCAGGAACTCCCGCCGGGATCCGTTCTGTCTGGCTGGGCCTGTTGCTGGGCAGTTTTTCGATCGCACAATTCTTCGGGGCTCCCATCCTGGGATCCCTTTCCGACCGGTTCGGGAGAAAAAAGCTTTTCCTGATTTCGGTGGCGGGGACCTGCCTGGGATACTTGCTCTTCGGCTATGGTATCGTGACCCGGAATCTCTGGATCTGCTTTGCCGGCAGGATCCTCGATGGTTTCACCGGAGGAAATATTTCCATCGCCATGGCTGCCGTTTCCGATATCACCGGGCCGCAGGATCGTTCCCGCAACTTCGGCCTGATCGGGATGACTTTCGGGCTGGGCTTTATCCTGGGTCCTTTTCTCGGCGGGATTCTTTCGAATCCTTCCGTTTTATCCTGGTTCAGCCTGGCCACCCCGTTCTGGTTTGCGGCCGCCTGGTGCGGGGGGAACCTGATCCTGATCCGGTTTCTTTTTGTCGAGACCCTGCATGACCGGGTCCGGTCCCCGGTCCGGGCTGCCGCTTCCCTGAACCATATCCGGATGGTATTGCGCAACCGGGACTGGACCCGGATATTCCTGGTGATGTTTTTGATCGTATTCGGATTCAATTTTTTCACCCAGTTCTTCCAGGTCTTCCTGATCGAGCGGTTCCACTTCAATGCCACCGGGATCGCCGACCTGTTCGCCTATACCGGCCTTTGTCTGGCCCTTTCCCAGGGCCTGGCCAACCGCCCCCTTTCCCGACGCTACCCTCCCGGAAAACTGGTCTGGATCACAGCCCTGCTTTGCGGCCTGACTTTCCCCCTGCTGCTGGTTCCTTCGCAGGCCTGGGGAATCTACCTGGTGGTTCCCCTGATCGCCCTGTTCACGGGGATCAACACCCCAAACCTGATTGCAGTGGTTTCGTCCCTGGCAGGACCGGGCCAGCAAGGGCAAATCCTCGGCGTCCGGCAATCCGTCCAGGCTCTGGCCATGGCCCTGCCTCCCATCCTGGCCGGCCTGCTTACGGAAATGGAGGTCAGCCTCCCGGTATGGGCGGCCGCATTTTTCACGATAGCCGGATGGCTGGTCTGGGCCCTGCGGAAACCTCAAAAAATCAGGTTTCCCTGAAAATTCCGGTAGCCATCTTTTGGGCCCGGAGGAAAGCTTCCCGGTTGATGCCGGTTTCCCGGGAGGTGGCCTGAAAATACCGCACCAGGTTTTCGGTGGCGATATTGCCCACCAGGGCGTCTGCAGCCATCGGGCATCCCCCGAATCCCAGCATGGCGCTGTCGAACCGGGAGCATCCCTGACCATCGGCAGCCTGGATCCGGGGCTGCCAGCCCCCGGGATCCGAATGGAAATGGGCCCCGAAGCGGATCTGGGGAAACTCCGGGAGGAGCCTGCCAAAAAGCCGGGAGATTCCGGCTGGTTCCGCCACCCCGACGGTATCGGCCAGTGAAATGGTTGTTGCCCCCAGATCAACCAGCTGGCGGACCCGCTGGCAGACTACCCACTCGTCATAGGGATCTCCGTAGGGATTGCCGAAGGCCATGGAAATATAAATCACCGCTTCTTTCCCGCAATCCCCGCAAGTGGATATGAGTTCCTTGACGTCATCAAGGGCTTCAGGAATTCCACGGCGGGTATTGCGGCGCTGAAAGGTTTCACTCGCGGAAAAAGGATATCCGAGGCAGTCCACGGCAGGATGGTCCGCAGCCAATCCAATCCCCTTCCGGTTGGCCACAATGACCAGTGTTTTTGTGGAAGAGCCGGAGCGGTCCAGAGCGGACAATACTTCGGGGGTATCGGCCATCTGGGGAACCACGAGCCGGGAAACAAAACTTCCGCAGTCCAGCGTGTCGAATCCCACTGCAAGCAGGGCCTGGAGGTAACGGATTTTTTCACGCGCCGGGATCAGGAGTTTCAGGCCCTGCATGGCGTCCCTGGGACATTCCACCAGGGCGATCGGAGATGAAGGAGTTGCGGGCATGTTCCTCAGGATAAGGGTCCGGCGGATCCCCGTTGTTTTTGGATCTCATACAGAATGATCCCTGCAGCGACAGAAACATTAAAGGAATCGAAATCCCCGGCCATCGGAATATGGAAGAGGCCGTCGGAAATTTTCAGCAGGGCGGCCTGGATGCCCAGCTGTTCCGATCCCAGGATGACCGCCAGAGGGTCCTTCAGGGGACAATCATAAAGGGCGGGGCCCGAACTTTTTTCGGCGGCCAGGATCCGGATGCCGTTCAGGTGCAGGGTCCGGGCCGCCTCCACCAGGCCTTCCACCCGGCAGACCTGGAGGTGTTCCAGGGCTCCGGCGGAGGCTTTGATGGCTTCCTCGTTCAGGGCTGCCACTCCCTTTTGGGGGAGGATCAGGGCATCTGCCCCGCAACAAACCGCGCTGCGCGCGATGGCCCCGATATTGCGAACATCCGTGACCCCGTCCACCATCAGAAAAAGAGGAGTCCTGCCCTGTTCCTGGACAAAGCTGATTAAATCCTGCAGGTCCAGGTAAGAAACCAGGCCCGCCAGCGCAATGCATCCCTGGTGGTTTCCGCGGCTCATCGCATCCAGACGGGCATCCGGTACCAGGCTGATGGGGATCCGGTGCTCGGCAGCCAGTTCCCGGATCCGCGTAATGGGATCGCCCTTGGCCTGCCGGAGTAAAAAGATCCGTTCCAGCATTTTTCCGGAACGGATCGCCTCGATCACCGGCTGGCGGCCGATGACCATGCTGGATTTTTTCGGCTGTCGGAATGTCCTTTCCATGATCTGGCAAAGATAGGTTCCGGGCTCCAACCCGGGGGAATCCCCCGGCCGGGAACTATCTTTGATTCATGACCACCGCTCCCGGTTTGCTGCGGATCAGATTATGCTTTTGGGCCCTTGCCGCCCTGGGGTTCCTTTTTCCAGGTCCCTGCCGCAGCCAGGGCCTTTCTGACAGGTGGATAAATAATGCCCGCCAGCCCTGGCTGGACAACCGGGGCAAACCCCTGGATGCCCATGGGGCAGGCCTGATGGAATTCAGAGGAGTTTTTTATCTCTACGGCGAAATCAAGGAGGCTCCCACCTGGCACCTGGGGGGACAAAAATGGGAATCTTACCGGGTTCCTGCCGGAGGCATTTCCTGTTACGGCTCCACCGACCTCGTGCACTGGAAGTTCCGGGGGGTGGCCCTGGCCCCGGTGCACGATCCCTCCAGCGATCTGGACACCGGCAAAGTGATCGAAAGGCCCAAGGTGGTCCTTAATCCCGTGACCGGGAAATTCGTCATGTGGATGCATGTGGATGACCGCACCTACCATGAGGCCCGGGCCGGGGTCGCCGTGAGCGACCGGCCGGAAGGGCCCTTCCATTACCTGGGAAGCTTCCGCCCGAACGGGGCGGAGTCCAGGGACCTGACCCTGTTCCAGGACCGGGACGGAAAGGCTTACCTGGTCTTTGCATCCGAGAACAACACCACCCTGCATATCCAGCCCCTCAGCCCCGATTACCTGCGTCCCGCTCCAGGATTTCAAAGGATCCTGATCGGCCAGAAAAGAGAGGCTCCTGCGGTCTTTGCCTGGGCAGGTAAATATTATCTGATCACCTCCCTTTGTTCCGGCTGGGATCCCAATGCCGCGGCATGGGCCGTAAGCGACCGGATGATGGGGACCTGGAAACAGCAGGGCAACCCCTGCCGTGGAAAGGATTCCGCGGTGACCTATTTCGCCCAGGGCGCATTTGTAATCCCGCTTCCGGGAAGACCGGGGAAATTCCTGTTCGGGGCGGACCGCTGGAACAAGAAGGATCTCCGGGATTCCCGGTATCTCTGGCTTCCCCTGGATATGGAGGCATCGGGCCCGGTGATCCGGTATGCGGAGCACTGGCACCCTTTCCCTCCGGAAATCATGAGAAAAACCCGTGGGGGTCAGTAAAGAAGCCGGGTCTTGATGGTATGATGGACCTTGCGCAGCAGGTCGAAGGCTTCACGGGACAGGGAACGGTCCACATCCAGGACCACATAGCCGATCTGTTCATTGGTCTTCAGGTATTGCCCCAGGATGTTGATATGATGGGCAGAGAGGCTTTGGTTGATTTCGGAAAGCACCCCGGGCACATTGCTGTGAATGTGAAGGATGCGGTGCGTGTTTTCCATCACGGGCACCGAAAGGTCCGGCACGGTATGGGATCCATAACTGGACCCGGTCTCCAGATAGCTGAGCATTTTGCCGCTGACATCCAGCCCGATATTGAACTGGGCTTCTTCCGTGGAACCTCCGATATGGGGGGTCAGAATGACATTGGTTAAACCCTGCAGGGGGCAGGAAAAAGGCGCCCCGTTTTTTTCGGGCTCTTCGGGGTATACATCCACCGCCGCCCCCGAAAGCCGTCCCTCACGCAGCGCCAGGGCAAGGGCATCCAGATCCACCACATCCCCCCTGGAATAATTCAGGAGGATGGCCCCGGGCCTGACCCATTGCAGGGTGCTTTCCTGAATCAGGTTGCGGGTGGTTTTAATTCCGGGCACATGTAGGGTGACCAGGTCGGAGAGGGAAAGCAATTCCTGAAGGGTCTTGCAGGGACTGGCGTTGCCCAGGGGAAGGCGGGTGACCACATCATAATAAATCACTTTCATCCCCAGGGATTCGGCCAGAACGCCGACCTGGGTTCCAATGTTGCCATATCCGATGATTCCGATCGTTTTGCCCCGCAACTCATAGCTGCCTCTGGATTCCTTGAGCCAGATCCCTTCGTGGGCTGCCTTGTTCTTGTCCGGAATCCTGCGGATCAGGAGAATGGAAAGACCGATGATCAGTTCCGCAACGGAACGGGTATTGGAATAAGGTGCATTGAAAACCGCGACCCCATGGTCCCGGGCCTCTTTCAGGTCGACCTGGTTGGTCCCGATGCAGAAACATCCGATGGCCTGGAGCTTCCGGGCTGCAGCGAGGGCGGCCCCGGTGACATGGGTTTTGGATCGGATGCCGAGCAGGTGGATGTCCTGGATGGCCTCGGTGAGGGCCTTTTCGCCCAGGGCCCGGGGCAGCCGTTCCACCCGGGCATAACCCGCATCGACAAAGGCCTGGGCTGCGATATCGCTGATATTTTCAAGCAAAAGAACCCGGATCTTGTCCTTGGGATAACTGGTAAGGGGCGGGTTCTGCTGGTCCATGGAAAGGTTTTTGTTTCAGGTGGTCAAAGATAGGATGCCGGGTCCAAAGCGGAAATCCTCCAGTTGGGGGAGTTTTTTTTTTGAACGGTCGCTTAATATTCCAATTATCGATTAATTTTGTCCTGCATATCCTATTGAAACTGAAACCAGCCGCCACCATATGGAGGATCCTGGGCAGCGCCACGCTGTTGCTTTGGGCGGTCAGCCTCTGCCAGTGTACCCACCCTTCATCGGCTTCCTCCCGCCTGCATTCCCCCAGCCTGACCCAAACCATGGTCTCGGTCAGTCCCGTCCTGACCCGGGAGGTGCTTTCCTCGGTTCGGACCCGGGAGGAAATCAGCGGGCTGAACGCCTATTTTGATACCCGGTTCAGCCGGTATTTCAACGGAGCGATCCTGGTTGCGCGCAAAGGGGTGATCTTATTTGAAAAATACCGGGGATTCGCCAACCTGAAGACCCGGGAACCCATCGGTCCGCACACGGCCTTCCAGCTGGCATCCACCTCCAAGCCGTTTACCGCCATGGCGATCCTGTGGCTCATGCAGCAGGGAAGGCTCAGCCTCAGCGATTCGGTTCAGCAATATATCCCGGGCTTCCCCTATCCGGGCATCCGCCTGAAGGATCTTTTATCCCACCGCAGCGGACTGCCCAATTATCTTTATTTCTGCGACAGCCTGTGGACCGGCCCCTCCACGCTGATGACGAACCAGGATGTGATTAACCTGATGATCCGGCACCATCCCCCGGCTGAATTCCCTCCCAACCGGCATTTCCAGTATTGCAATACCAATTACCTGATCCTGGCCCTCGTAGCCGAGAAAGTCAGCGGAATGCCCCTGGGCCGGTTGCTGGACAGCATTTTTTTCAGGCCACTCGGGATGAACGACACCCATCTTTTTAATCCCTCCAGCGGGAATCCGGGACCCAACCAGTCCGTCAGCTACGACTACCGGGGCCGCCCGGAGGGGCTGGTGCCTGCGGACGGGGTCATTGGAGATAAAAATATTTACAGCACCGTCGATGACCTGCTGAAATGGGACCAGGCCCTTTATGGAGGAAAACTTTTTTCCCGGCAAACCCTCGATCAGGCTTTCACGCCCTACAGCAATGAGCACCCCGGCATCCGCAATTACGGCCTGGGCTGGAGGTTGCTGGTATACAAGGACGGGGACAAGGTCGTCTATCACAACGGCTGGTGGCACGGGGACAATAGCGTGTTCTATCGTTTCATCGGAGATTCCACCACACTGATCATGCTCTGCAACAAATATGACCGGGGCATCTACCAGGTCCAGCCGATCTGGAAAATCCTCCATGAATCCCCCGGAGTGGCCGATAACGGCGAAGAATAACCCTCAACCGGCTTCATTTTCCAGGACCGTCTCCCCGTGTTTGTGGTTGGGGAGCAGGGTTTCCCGGGTCCAGGGTATTTTGCCCGTGAAAGGGTGGCTGCGCACGGGACAATCCGACTTCAGACAGTAGGGGCAACAGGAGGGAATGCAGGGATCCGGGTGTACAAAACATTCCACTTCTTCGAGGGACATCTCTTTGTTGAGTGCCCGGGAAAAGTCCTTGATTTCTTCATGGGCCTGGACCAGGTCCAGGTAATAGGGCAGGGTCAGGTGACAGTCGATATGGTAGCTGTGGCCATATTGCTGCACCCGGAGGTTGTGCACATCCACCCAATTCCTTTTTCTTCGCGCGGCCAGAATCATGACCACCTCATCCAGCAGCCTGAGGTCGGTTTCATCCATCAGGCCGGATACCGATGGCCGGATGAGCTTGTAAGCATTGGCCAGGATGAAAATCCCCAGCAGGGCCGAGGTAGCTGGATCCACCCAATGCCAGTGCGTGATCCGGATCACCACCAGGGCAACGACCAGAGCCGCCGAGGAAATGCCGTCGGTGCGCAGGTGCCTTCCGTGCCCGGACAGGGTGATGGATCTCAGGCTGGTGCCTGCATGACGCAGCCACCAGCCCAGGGCCAGGTTGGCCCCGGAGGTCAGGGCGACCAAAACCACTCCCAAATCGAGCTGCGCGAGCACCCTCGGATGCAGAAAATACTCCACGGTCTGAAACAGGATGGTGCCCCCTGCGATGAAAAGCATCGCACCCTCCACTCCGATGGAAAGAAATTCCACCTTTCCATGGCCATAGGGATGGTTGCGGTCCCGGGGCAATCCGGCCAGGTAGATGCTGTAAAATGCCAGCATCCCCGCCGCGATATTGACCAGGGATTCCAGGGCGTCGGAAAAGATCGCGACCGAGCGGGTGGAAATGAAGGCAAGGAACTTGAGGCCGCAAAGCAGCACGCTGGCCCCGAGGACCATTCCAATAATGAATTGTTCCTTCCTTTTCAACAGGCGGAAATTGAGTCAGCTGAAAATTTTGCGGATGATCCACAGGATCAGGCTCAACAGGACACTGGCCAGGATCATCGTGGTCAGGGGAATATCAACCCGGAATCCAGGTTTCCGGATCCGGATATCCCCGGGCAGCTTCCCGATCCAGCGCAACCTTCCCCCGGAAAATATCATCACGATTCCGGCGACCACCAGCAAAATGCCGGCCCCCACCAGGAATTTCCCTGCCTGTTTCACCTTTCGAAAATACGAATATCCTTTCGTTCCCTTGGCCAGCTGTATTTGAAATCAGAAGGATTGTGGTTAAGTTTACGGAGTGAAGCCGTTGTTAAAAAAAGTAACCCCAAATCCTCAACATTCCTTCAGTTTCCGGATAGATTCTGGGGAGCAATTGCGGAGCAACTGGCATTACCATCCGGAACTGGAACTGGTGGTGATCATCAAGGGATCCGGAACCCGGATGGTCGGCGACAATATGGAGAATTTCCAGGATGGGGATGTGGTCCTCCTGGGATCCAACCTGCCCCATCACTGGCGTCACGAAGACAAGTACATCCAGCATCCGGAGGAGACGGGGGCCAGGGCTCTGGTGCTCCATTTCATTGAAAATTTCTGGGGGAAGGAATTTTTGGAACTGCCCGAAATGCGGGAAATCCGCAACCTTTTCGAAACTTCCAAACAGGGATTGAATATCCGGGGAAAAGCGAAAAAAACGGTGACCGCCCTCATGGAGGCCATGAAGGAGGCCTCTCCCGGCAACCAGCTGATCCACCTGCTGACCCTCCTCCAAACCATGGCTACCAGCCGGGAATTCACCCTGATTTCCAGCAAGGGTTTTGCTTTCCTTCCTCCGGCCCACGGGGACACCGACAAGATCAATGCCGTCTACGAGTTCACCTTCAAGAATTACCAGCGCAAGATCCATATTCAGGAACTGGCCGGCCTCACCAACCTTTCCCGCCAGTCCTTTTGCCGTTATTTCAAGAAGAAAACCCGCAAAACCTATTTTCAGTTCCTCACCGAGGTGCGGATCGGCCAGGCCTGCCGGATCCTGATCGAAAACGTAAAAAGCGTTTCGGAAATCTGTTATGCCTGCGGCTATAACAACCCTTCCAATTTCAACCAGCAGTTCAAGATGATCACCAAGAAAACGCCAGTCCAGTATAAAAAGGACTACCTGGCAAACAACTGATTCCCCCGATGAAGACTGTGATCATGCAAAAACCGGGACAGGTGGAACTGGTCCAGACCCCGATCCCCCGGCCCGGTCCGGGGGAGGTGCTGCTGGAAGTGCTTTTTGCCGGAATCTGCGGAACGGATCTGGGCAGCTATCGCGGATCCAATCCCCTGGTCAGCTATCCCAGGATACCCGGCCATGAAATCAGCGCCCGGGTGCTGGAAACGGGCAGCGCGGTGCCCGGAAGGGTCCGTCCCGGAGACCTGGTGACCATTTCTCCCTATTGCCACTGCGGTGCATGCGCAGCCTGTATCCGGGGCCGGGTCAATTCCTGCAGACGAAACCAGACCCTGGGCGTCCAGCGGGACGGGGTGATGGTGGAATGGTTTGCGATTCCCTGGGAAAAGACCTACCCTTCCACCAGCCTCAGCCCTGAACTTTTGGCCCTGACCGAACCCCTTTGCATCGGAAGCCATGCCGCCGCCCGTGGCCGGATTTGCTCCGGGGACACCGTGCTGGTTCTGGGTTGCGGGACGATTGGCATGGGAGCGCTCATCGCCTCCGTCCAGCTGGGGGCCCGGGTGATCGCGGTGGATTATTCCTCTTTCAAGCTGGATCTCGCCCGGCTTTTTGGAGCTGCCGAAACGCTTCTCCCGGATTCCCCGGATTATTTTCAAAGGCTGGATGCCCTGACGCAGGGGGAAGGACCAGGGGTGGTGATCGAAGCGGTGGGATCCGCAGGGACCTACCGTTCCGCGATCGAGCTGGTTTCTTTTGCAGGAAGGGTCGTGTGCATCGGATACGCCCGGGAAGATATCCCGCTGCAAACCGCGCTGATCGTGAAAAAGGAGCTTGATGTGATGGGAAGCCGCAATGCGCTGGAAGAATTCGGGCCGGTGATCTCCATGCTGGAATCCGGCAAATACCCTTTTAAAAAACTGATCAGCGCGGTATATCCCCTGGAAAAAGCCCCGCAGGCATTCGGCGACTGGGATGGAAATCAGGGGGGAATGATGAAAGTTTTGCTGCGCACCGCTCAGGCCTGAAGGGCCTGGCGGACCGCAGCGGGAACCCCTTCCCGGTGCATCCGGACCATCCAGGAGGCCACAGCGGCGCAAAATCCCCCGAGCTGACCGAGATCGGTCCTGAACAGCCTGGAATCGGAATAAATCCGCTGCACCAGGTTGGTAAGGGACCCCTCATTTCCCAGGTCAGCATCCTCCAGAACCGCGCAGAGGATTTGCGAAAGATCATCCCGGTAAACATAGGACCGGGCTCCCCTAATTCCGAAATAGACGCCATCCTTTTTTCCTGCAGGAACATGGAACTGCAGGAATCCGGCCACACCAAGGGTGCAAAGCGGAGGCAGGACTCCCCTGGCCTGGAAATGACGGAGGAAGGTCATTCCGTTGCGGCTATCCATCTTGCTGCAATACTGCAGGGTGATCTGGAGCAGGGGGTAACGGATCCCGGGATTGGCAAAACGGTCCAGCACCTCCCTGGCGAAAGCCGGAGCATCCGGACAAATCCCTTCCAGGGTGGGCAGGATTTCTTCAAAAATCTGTCGTTCCACATAAGCCCGCAGGACCGGATCCTGCATGGTGTCCCAGGTGGTCTGGCAGCCATAGAGATAACCCAGGCCCGCGACGAAACTGTTGCTCCCGTTCAGGATCCTCAGCTTTTGTTCCCGGAGCGGACCGATGTCCCGGCGGATCACCATTCCCGGGCTGGCCTCCCCGAAACCGAGCCTCCCGGCCAGATCCGGGCCCCCCTGGATGGCCCAAAGCAGGTAGGATTCAGCGGAGGTATGGAGCAGGTCATTATAGGCGATGGATCCGGTATCAATCTCATCTCCGGCTTCGGATTTCCCGGGAACGATCCGGTCCACCAGGGTCGAACAAAACCGGTTATCCTCCTCCAGCCAGTGCAGGAAAGCATCCCCCAACCGGTTTTCCCGGGCATGGTCCAGCACCATTTTTTTCAGGACCACCCCGTTGTCCACCACCAGTTCCGTGGGGAGGATCACCATCCCGGAATCTTTTCCTCCGCCCAGGCTTTTAAACCGGTTCCACAGGCAGCTGGTGAGTTTGGCGGGAAAGGTAAGCGGGGATTGCGGTCCGCCCAGGGATTCCGGATGGTAGACCAGGCCCGCCTCCGTGGTATTGGAAACCAGGATGCGGATCCGGGGATCAGCGGCGCATGATACCACTTCCTGCCATGCGGCAGGGGCCGCGATCACCCGGCTCAGGGACCCGATCACCCGGGTTTTGCGGGATTGACCGCCCGGGAAAGATCCTTTTTCAACCAGGGTATAGAGGTTATCCTGGAGGGCAAAATCATGGGTGTCCGGGCCGGTGGATTTGATCACCACCACCCTTCCCCGGAAGCAACCTTCCCGGTTTCCCCTGTCGATGAGATCATCCACCAGCCCCCGGAGCAGGACCCCGGTCCCGAACTGGAGGATCTGTTCGGGAAAATCCAGCTGCCCGGGAAAAAAATCCAGCTCCCGGGCATGTTTCACTGCGAATTCCTGGTTCAGGCGGTTCATTTCCCGAAATCAAAAACCATTTCCATGGTAACCCACTTCTGCCCGGGAGCCGCCCAGGGCAGGGCCTGCTGGTATTGCCACATCAGCTCCTCCCATTGTTGAACCCGGGGATTGGCCAGATCCATCCGGGCTTTCCGCTCCGGAGCATAATCCGGTCCAGCTTCCAGGATCATAAACAGGCGGTTGCCGGTCCGGTAGATTTCCATGGCAAGGACCCCTGCATCCTTCAGGCTTTGGAGAATTTCAGGCCAGACGGCCCGGTGGTAATCCTCATATTGCCGGATCAGGTCGGGGTCGTCCCGGAGGTCCAGGGCCATGCAAAAACGTTTCATCAGGGGTCTGTTTTTGGAGGGCTGCCTGGGGCAGCCTCATATTTTTGTAAAATGGCCATCATAGCCCGTAAAATAATGATGATCATGAACCTATAGCACGATCCAGGTGGACATAACCTCCATCCACGTGGATCAGTTGCCCCGTGGTATGGCTGGATTGCCCGGACAAAAGAAAAGCAACGGTGTTGCCAATCTCCTCCCCGGTGGTCATCCTTTTTCCCAGGGGGATCCGGGAACGGATCTGGCGGAGTTTTTCCTCCGGATTTTCAAAGGTGCGGATCCAGGATTCGTACAGGGGAGTCCAGGATTCAGCCACGATCACCGCGTTCACCCGGATCCCGTAGGGAAGCAGTTCTACCGCCCATTCCCGGGTCAGGGCGTTTCTGCCTCCGTTGGAGGCGGCATAGGCGGAGGTGTTCCCCTGCCCGGTCTCCGCGGTCTTGGAACTGATGTTCACAATCGCCCCGCGGGACCGGATCAGGGCTGGCAGGGCATGGTGGGCGACCAGATAATAATGGACCAGGTTCTTGTGCAGGGAAGCCATGAATGCCTCATAATTGCCTTGCTCCAGCCCCACCCCGTCATTCACCCCGGCATTGTTCACCAGGCCGTCGAGGCTTCCGTATGCTTTGAGGAGGGCTTCCACTGCGGTTTTGCAGGATTCCGGGCGGGTCAGTTCGGCCTGGATCGCAAAGGCCTTTCCGCCCTCCCCGGTGATTTCACTGACAGCCCGGGCATTGTCCTGGTCATTCCTGCCGATAATCACCGGGATGGCTTTTTCCCGGGATAGGACCGAACAGATCGCCCGTCCGATCCCCTTGGCGCCCCCGGTAACCGCGATGACCTTTCCTTCGAGTTTCAAGTCCATGAGAAAATAGGCAGTTCCTGTTTTAAAAGACGCCGACGCTGTTCTCCAGGGTTCCGATCCCATCGATGGAGATCTTCACCTCATCTTCCTGTAAGAGGGTGAAATCCCCGGGCGGTACCAGGCAGGTACCGGTCATCAGGTAGCAACCTTCAGGAAAATGACAGCCCCGGAACAGGTAGGCGGCCAGTTCAGCAGGCTTCCGCTTCATCTGGCCAATGGGTATGGAATCCCGGAAGATCTGTTTCCCTTCCCTGAAAATCTCCATATGGATTTCCGTGGAAGGCTCCAGGGGTTTGGCCGGCACCAGCAGGCAGGGACCTATGGCCGCGCTATGCTCGTAAACCTTGGCCTGGGGAAGGTACAGGGGATTCTCCCCTTCGATGCTCCTGGAGCTCATATCATTTCCGATGGTGTAACCGCTGATATTGCCCCTGGAGTTGATGAACAGGGTCAGCTCCGGTTCCGGCACATTCCATTCCGAATCGGCCCGGATGCAAACCATCCCCCGGTGACCGGAGACCCGGTGTCCTGCCGATTTGAAGAACAACTCCGGCCGGACGGCGTCATAAACCCGGTCATAAAAAACCGCCGCCCCGGTCTCCCCGGATTCCTCCATGCGGGCTTCCCTGCTCCTGAAATAGGTTACCCCTGCAGCCCAAACCTCCTGGCGTTCGATGGGAGGAAGCAGTTCCTTTTCCAGGATCAGCTCCGGGTTGGATACCACCGGCATATAAAGAAGCTCCCGGACCAGGGTGTGGTGAAGGTTTTCCCGGTTGATGAACTCGGTCCAGTTCCTGGAGGACAGGAAAAACCGGTCTTCATGGTCGATGAGGATCCCTGATGCGGTCCGGTATAATTTCATGGAGTTTTGTTGGGGTCTGCGGGCCCTGGAATCCCTGGAGCTCCGCAAGGATTAACCACCAACCCATCCGGCCGGTTTCCCTAAATTTGTCCAAACCTACCGATGCCAGGCAAGATACTGATAATCGATGATGAAGAGAAGCTGCGCAAGCTGCTGCGCAGGATCCTGGAACTGGAAGGATACATCCTCCTGGAGGCGGCTACCGGAAAATCCGCCCTCCAGATCCTCAGCCGGGAGGAAGAAATCGGAGTGGTGATCACGGATGTAAAGCTCCCGGACTTCAGTGGGATTGAGCTTACTGCAAAGATCAAATCCATCAGGCCCCTGGCTGAAGTGATCGTGCTCACCGCATTCGGGTCCATCCACGGAGGGGTGGAGGCCATCAAGAACGGAGCCTTCGATTATATCACCAAGGGAGATGACAACGACCGGCTCATTCCCCTGGTCAGCAAGGCCATGGAAAAGGCCGGGCAGTACCGGAAGGCCTATCTCACCCGTAAAAAAGTTTCCCTGGACCAGGGATTTGGGGCCATCCTCGGAAAATCCCGGGGCATCCGGGAAGCGGTGCGGCTTGCGGAAAAAGTGGCGCCCACGGAAACCTCGGTCCTGCTCCAGGGGGAAACCGGTACGGGGAAGGAGGTTTTCGCACTGGCCATCCACAGTTCAAGCCCCCGCAGGGACGGACCTTTCGTCGCCATTAATTGTGCCGCGCTCTCCCGGGATATTCTGGAAAGCGAACTGTTCGGTCACCTGGCGGGCTCATTTACGGGGGCGCTGAAGGACAAGAAAGGCCTTTTCGAGGAGGCCGACGGGGGTACCCTTTTCCTGGATGAAATCGGGGAAATGAGTCCGGCACTCCAGGCCAAACTGTTAAGGGTGCTGGAAACCGGAACCTTCCTTAAAGTGGGGGGGACCACCCCGGTCCGGGTGGAGGTGCGTGTGATCGCCGCTTCCAATAAGGATCTGCTGCGGGAATCGGAGCAGGGAAATTTCCGCCCGGACCTCTATTACCGCCTTGCCGCTTTCGAAATCAGCCTGCCACCCCTGAGGGAAAGGGGTACCGACATCCCCGAACTTGCCGCCTTTTTTCTCAGGCAATACGGATCCCGGCTGAACCGGCCCATCCCCTCCCTGTCGGAACCCTTCCTGGCCCTGCTGAAATCCCATTCCTGGAGGGGAAACATCCGGGAACTGAAGAATATCATGGAAAGGGTGGTGATCCTCTCGGATGGGGACAGCATCGGCCCCAACCTCCTGCCCCGCGAGTTTCTTGACCGGGAAGAAACCGGGACCCCCCCCTTCGACCTTTCGGAAGTGGAAAAAAGACATATCGCCAAAATCCTGGTCCATACCGGTGGAAACAAGGCCGAGGCAGCTCGCCTGATGAATATCGGCCTGACCACCCTGTACCGCAAAATCGCGGAATACCGCCTGGATCCCCAGACTCCGGCCTGAGACCCGGTCATGCTCCTGTTTTTCGTTTTGGAAATTCCCTTCCATTCCGGGAAGGTCCGGAGTCATCCCTCCGGCCTTCCCGGTTTCTGTTATTGAGTTTAAGCATTTCACTTCCAGCAAATTGCAAAACCTGGAGGAATTCGGGAACAAGGCTTGCTCGTGATGGGCATGGTCCTTACCCTGATCCTGATCCTGGCTGGCCTGACCTGTTTTTGGCTGTTTTCAAGGTCCATCGATTATTTCGAAAAATTCTGACGATGACCCTGCTTTTCATCATTTGCGTCCTGGTTTTCCTGTACATGGTTTATGCCCTGATCCGGCCGGAAAAATTTTAATCCAGAAACCCTATGAATACGGAAATGATTGGCATCATGGTCATCGTGGGCCTCACATTCGCGATGGCCCTGCCCCTGGGGAAATATATTGCGAAGGTCTATTTGGGGCAGCCTACCTTCCTGGACTTCCTTTCCCCTATCGAAAATTGCTTCTATAAAATTTGCGGAATCCACCCCAACCGGGAAATGGACTGGAAATCCCAGCTCCGGGCTTTCCTGGGGCTCAACCTGATCTGGTTCCTCCTGGGCATGGGGGTCCTCATGCTCCAGGGCTCCCTCTTCCTCAACCCGGATCACAATCCTTCCATGAGCCCGGATCTGGCTTTCAATACAGCGGTCAGTTTCATATCCAACACGAACCTCCAGCATTATTCCGGGGAATCCGGTGCATCTTACCTGTCCCAGCTGGTCCTGGTCTTTTTTCAGTTCGTCAGCGCGGCCTGCGGCATCGCAGCCTGCGTGCTGGTTTTCCAGGCCATGACCACCCGGGTCGCGGGGAAGCTCGGTAATTTCTACCGGTATTTTATGCTGACCATAACCCGGATCCTGCTGCCCCTCTCGATCGTATTGGCCTTGATCCTGAGTTTCAGGGGAGTGCCCATGACCTTCAGGGGGAAGCAGACCCTGATCACCCTGCAGGGGGACACGACCCGGGTTTCCAGGGGACCGGCAGCTGCCATGATCGCGATCCAGCAGCTGGGCACCAACGGAGGTGGATTTTACGGGGCCAATGCTGCCCACCCGCTGGAAAATCCGGATTACCTGACCAATGCCCTGGAATGCATTTCCATCCTGCTGATCCCGGTGGCCCTCATTTTCGCGCTCGGGTTTTTCCCTGACGCCAAAGGCCTTTCCAGGATGATCTTTTTCGTCATGCTGGCGGGTTTTCTGATCCTTGCGGTCCCTGCGATTTATTTCGAGCTGCATGGCAATCCTGCCCTTACCCATTCCGGCATCAGCCCGGGACAGGGCAATATGGAAGGCAAAGAGGTCCGCTTTGGCGCCGGTGCATCGGCCCTCTGGGGGGTGATGACCACGGTCACTTCCAACGGATCGGTGAATTCCATGCACGACAGTTTCATGCCCCTTTCCGGCATGACTGAAATGATGGGAATGATGGTGAACTGCTTTTTTGGAGGGGTCGGGGTAGGGTTCCTCAACTTCTATATTTACATGATCATCGCGGTGTTTATCTCCGGCCTCATGGTGGGCAGGACCCCCGAGCTGGTGGGAAAGAAGATTGAGGCCCGGGAAATGAAGATCGCCTCGATCATCGCCCTCCTGCATCCTTTCCTGATCCTCTGCGCCGCAGCCCTGGCGGTCCATGCAGACCTGAGCCGGCATATCACCGGCTGGCTGACCAATCCGGGTTACCACGGTTTTTCCGAAATGCTCTATGAGTACAGCTCGGCCTCAGCCAACAACGGCTCGGAGTTCGGTGGAATCAACGCCAACACCCCTTTCTGGAATATTTCGGACGGCATGGTCATGATTTTTTCCCGGTACCTCCCCATCATCGGACCTGTGGCCATCGCAGGGCTCCTGGCCGGGAAGAAGCGGGTTCCTGAAAGCGCCGGGACCCTTCGGACGGATTCCGGCACATTCGGCCTGATGGTGCTGGCTGTGATCGTCATCATCGCTGCGCTTTCATTTTTCCCGGCCCTTTCGCTGGGACCTGTGGCGGAACATTTCACCTTGTACCGGTAATAGAAAAACCATGAAAGAGAATCATGCTTCCCGGATCCGCGGGCTCTTGCGGATCGCCCTGGGGCAGGCTTTCTTGAAGCTGGATCCCCGCAAACTGATCCATAACCCGGTGATGTTCACCGTGGAAATCGGGACGGCCATCATGGCCGTTGTGACCTGGCTTGCCGGCACCCGGCCAGGCCTGAGCCAGGGAACCGTTGCCTATAATGCAGCCATCACCATCGTCCTTTTCATTACGGTTCTTTTCGCCAATTTTGCAGAGGCTTTCGCGGAAGCCCGGGGGAAAGCGCAGGCCGACAGCCTGCGCAAATCCAGGCAGGACACTCCCGCAAAAAAGATATTCCCGGTCGGAGAAATGTATGTCAATGAAGTCCGGGTGGTCCGGTCTTCGGAACTGGTTAAAGGCGATCTCTTCCTCTGCGAAGCCAACGATATCATTCCGATGGACGGAGAGATCGTGGAAGGAATGGCCTCCATCGATGAATCCGCGATTACGGGAGAAAGCGCTCCGGTGATCCGGGAATCCGGGGGCGACCGTTCGGGAGTCACGGGCGGAACCCGGGTCCTGTCGGACAGGATCACCGTCCAGGTCACCGCAAATCCCGGGGAAACCTTCCTGGACCAGATGATCGCCCTGGTGGAAGGGGCGAGCCGCCGCAAAACTCCCAATGAAATCGCCCTGACCATCCTATTGGCAGGATTCACCATCATGTTCCTGATTGTCTGTGTTACCCTGGAGCCGTTCGGGGAGTTTGCCCATACCTCCATCACCATCGCCAGTTTCATTTCCCTCTTCGTCTGCCTGATCCCTACCACCATCGGCGGCCTGCTTTCTGCCATCGGCATCGCAGGGATGAACCGGGCCCTGGAAGCCAACGTGATTACCAAATCCGGTAGGGCAGTGGAAACCGCCGGGGACGTCGATGTCCTGCTGCTGGACAAAACGGGCACCATCACCATCGGCAACCGGAAGGCCACCGGCCTCTGGCCGGCCGAAGGGGTAGACCCCGGTGAATTTGCTGCTTACTGTGCCCTGGCTTCCAAGGCCGATGAGACCCCGGAGGGCAAATCGGTGCTGGAGCTTTCCACTGCAGCCCTGAACGGCCACCCGGTCCCCGGGGAGGTAAGCCAGTGGATCCCCTTCTCGGCAGAAACCCGCAGCAGCGGGGTCAACCTGAAGGATGGCCGCAAAATCAGGAAGGGATCCTCCGACGTGATCCGCTCGGCGGTGGTCCGGGCAGGCCAGGAATTTTCTTCCGCCACCGGGGAACGGGTGAACCAGATCGCCGCCGGGGGGGGAACCCCCCTGGTCGTATCGGTCGATCAGAAAGTGTATGGGGTAATCGAGCTGCAGGACGTGATCAAGCCGGGAATTCAGGACCGGTTCGACCGGTTGCGGAAAATGGGGGTCCGCACCGTGATGGTGACCGGGGATAATGCCCTTACCGCCAGGTACATCGCCGGAGTGGCCGGGGTGGATGATTTTATCGCCGAGGCCAAACCGGTCGACAAGATGGATTTCATCCGCAAACAACAGCAAATGGGCCGGCTGGTGGCCATGATGGGGGACGGGACCAACGACGCTCCCGCCCTGGCCCAGGCCGATATCGGGGTGGCCATGAATAGCGGGACCCAGGCAGCCAAGGAGGCGGGCAATATGGTGGATCTGGACAATGACCCCACCAAGCTGATAGAGATCGTGGAGATCGGAAAACAGCTGCTCATGACCCGGGGATCGCTCACCACTTTTTCCATCGCCAATGACGTGGCAAAATATTTTGCGATCGTTCCGGCCCTGTTCATCACCTCAATCCCCGCCCTCCAGGCCCTGAACATCATGCATCTGGAAAGCCCGGCCAGCGCCATCCTGAGCGCCATCATTTTCAACGCGATCATCATCCCGCTGCTGATTCCCCTGGCCTTGAGGGGGGTGGCCTACAAACCCATCGGGGCCAGCGCCCTGCTTCGCAGGAATCTCGTCCTTTACGGGATCGGGGGGATCATTGTCCCTTTCATCGGAATCAAGGCGATCGACCTGCTGGTCGGGTTTTTCTTTATGGCCCATCATTAAATCCATTCCTATGAAATCGCATCTCTGGACCGGATTGAAGCTGACCTTCATCATGGTGGCGGTGACCATGGTCGCCTATCCCCTTTTCATCCGGGCTGTGGCTGCCCTCGCGGTCCCCGGTCACGGAAATGGGCAGGAGGTCTGGAAGGATGGCCGGCTTGTCGGGTTCCGACAGGTCGGGCAATCCTTCACCTGGGACCGGTATTTCACAGGCCGACCTTCGGCTGTAAACTATAATGCAGCCGGGTCTGGCGCCTCCAACCTCGGTCCTTTAAATCCCGACCTGCTCCGGGCCGTGTTGCAAAGGGCAGACACCCTGATGGCCCATAATCCGGGCCTTCCCCTTTCCGGTATCCCTGCCGACCTGCTCACGGCTTCAGGCAGCGGCCTGGACCCGGATATTTCCCCGCAGGCCGCCCTGGTCCAGGTCCCCCGGATTGCCCGGGTGAGGAACCTTCCCCCTTCGGTCCTGGCTGGCCTGGTGAACCGCTGCACCACCCCGCCCCTCGCCGGATGCCTGGGACCTGCCACCGTGAATGTCCTGGAATTAAACCTGATGCTGGACCGGATGAAATAGGGACCGGGCAGGATTGGCCCAAATTGCGAACCTTTGCAGATGGCAGATGCCCAACCTACCGGAGGCAATTTCCTGGACCTCATCCGGCAATCCAGAAGGGGGAAGTTCAAGATCTATATCGGGATGAGCGCCGGCGTGGGTAAAACTTACCGGATGCTCCAGGAATCCCGGATGCTGCTGGGAACCGGCATCGACATCCGGATCGGTTACATCGAGACCCATGGACGCCCTGAGACCGAGGTGCTCCTGGACGGTTTGCCTGTGATCGCGCGCAGGAAACTTTTTTACAAGGGAAGGGAGCTGGAGGAAATGGACCTCCAGACCATCCTGAACCTCCATCCCGAGGTGGTCGTGGTGGATGAACTCGCCCACACCAATATCGGGGGGAGCAGAAATGAGAAACGGTGGCAGGATGTGGTGGACATCCTGGAGGATGGCATCAATGTGATCAGCGCGGTCAACATCCAGCACCTGGAAAGCCTCAATGCCCAGGTTGAATCCATCACCGGGACCCAGATCCGGGAACGGATCCCGGACCGGGTGCTCCAGATGGCCGATGAGGTGGTCAATCTCGATCTCACTGCCGATGAGCTGATTGAGCGGCTGAAAGAAGGAAAGATCTACCAGAAGGAAAGGGTGGAAACGGCCTTGCAGAATTTCTTCAGGCCGGACCGGCTGCTCCGGCTCCGGGAGATCGCCCTCAAGGAAGTCGCCAGCCAGGTGGAAATGAAGATCGAGAAGGAGGCTCCGCCAAATGCCGGGATGCGGCCTGAAGCCTTCCTGGTCTGCATCAGTGCGAATGCCCAGATGGCCCGGAAACTGATCCGGAAGGCGGCCCGCCTGAGCAGCTATTACCAGTCCCGCTGGTATGTGCTTTACGTGCAGCGGAAAAAAGAATACGGCGACCGGATCCCTCTTGCTGCCCAACGCCACCTCATCGACAATTTCAAGGTGGCTACCCAGCTGGGTGCGGAGGTCATCCGGGTGAAACACGAAAATGTGGCGATCGCCATCATGGAAACCGCCCGCCGGCATGGAATCACCACAATTTGCATCGGAAAACCTCATCTCAAGCTCTGGAAGGTGATCAGGAACACCAATATTTTCAACCAGCTCCTGGAACGGCTTTCCCAATCCGAAGTGGACCTGGTAATCTTATCCTGATGGGACTGCGGATCAAATCGAAAATAGCCCTCGGCCTGCTGTTCATTTTCAGCCTGATCCTGGTGAACGGCGGCATGGGATATTATTACCTCAACCGCCTGGCTTCGGCATCCGATGCGATCATCAGGGATAATTACCTGTCTGTTCAATATTGCCGCCAGATGTCAGGGGACCTGATGGATTTAACCCGGGGGGATCCCCGCGGGCTGGAGGGATTCAACCAGGCACTGACCGAGGAGGACCATGATATCACCGAACCCGGGGAAGGTGAAATGGCCGGGGAACTGAGAAGCCTGTATGACCAGGCGATTGCCAAAGGCCCTTCCCCGGACCTGATTCAACGAATGCAGGGGCTGGTTTTCCAGATCCAGGATGTCAACATGAAGGCCATCCTGCGCAAAAACAGGCAGGCCCACGCCACGGCTGGTTCCGCGCTGGTAGCCCTGGCCATCATCACCACGGTTTCCTTTCTCATCGGATTTACCATCCTTTTGAATTTCCCGGGCTATATCGGCAACCCGGTTCGCCAGCTGACCGAGAGCATCAAAGCCATCGCGGACCACAGGTACAGCGAAAGGATCCATTTCAGCTCCAGGGATGAGTTTGGTGAGCTGGCCCGGGCCTTCAACACCATGGCGGCCCGCCTGGACGAATACGAGGGCAGCAACCTGGCCCGGATCAGCTTTGAGAAAAAAAGGATCGAGACCCTGATCAACGATATGAAGGATGCGATCATCGGGCTGGATGAGACCAACCATATCCTGTTTGCCAACCCCATGGCCCGATCCCTGCTCAACATGGAGGGGACGGACCTGATCGGAGCCTATGCCCCTGACGCCGCCCTGGGTAACGCCCTCCTCCACCGGCTCCTGGAGCCCGGGGACTCCGGGCAATTGCTGAGGATCTTTTCCGGTGGAAGGGAAAGTTATTTCACCCGGGATATCCTTTCGGTCCAGATCAATGACCCCGGAGACGCTGAGGCACAACCTGTCAATGCAGGCCGGGTGGTGATCCTGAAGAATATCACCCGGTTCCAGGAACTGGATATGGCCAAGACCAATTTCATCGCCACGATCTCCCATGAACTCAAGACCCCCATCGCCTCGATCAAAATGAGCCTCAAGCTGCTGGAGGATGTCCGGATCGGTAACCTGAACCAGGAGCAACGGGAGCTGCTCGACCAGGTAGCCGAAGACAGCCAGAGACTGCTGGCCATTACCAAGGAGCTCCTGGATCTGGCCCAGGTCGAAACGGGGAATATTTCCCTCTCATCCCAGCCCACAACCCCGGCTCTCATGATGGATTATGCGGTGCAGGCGGTCAACGTCCAGGCATCATCCAGGAATGTCCGGGTGGAACGCCAGGGAGACCCGATGGTCTCCCTGGTCATGGCGGATCCTGAAAAAACGGCCTGGGTCCTGGTCAATTTCCTGTCCAATGCCATCCGTTACAGCCCCGAAGGTGCCCGGGTTCTCATCGGAGCCTATGGCCAGGAAGGAGGAGTGGTTTTCTTTGTACAGGATTTCGGGCCGGGGATTGATCCCAAATACCGGGAAAAGGTGTTCGAAAAATTTTTCCGGGTTCCCGGATCGCAGTCGCGGGGGGGCACCGGCCTGGGCCTGGCCATCTCCAGGGAATTCATCCAGGCCCAAGGCGGAAAGGTTTGGGTGAACAGCGAACCCGGGAAGGGCAGCACTTTTTGCTTCAGCCTCCCCTCGGTCCCGGCCCTGAAGGCCGGCCCGGTAGTCAGCGATCAATCCAAAAAGTAATGCCAATGCCCCGGGTGCTTTCAATGCGGATTGCAGGATCTTCCCGGAAGAATTTCCGGATCCTGGTGATAAAAACATCCATGCTTCTGCCCAGGAAATAATCATTTTTTCCCCAGACCTTTTCCAGGATCACCTCCCTTTTCACCAGGGTGTTGGAATGGTCCACCAGCAGCCGGATCAGCCTGGCTTCATGAAGGGTGAGCCGCTGTTTGGAGGATCCGTCTTTCAGGACCAGGTTGTCAAAATCAAAAAGGTATTTCCCCACGGGAATCTCGGCGGGCTCCCCTCCCGGGGTCTTGCGCCGAAGGATATTGCGGATCCTCAGAACCAGCTCCTCCGCATCAAAGGGTTTCGTAATATAATCATCCGCCTGAAGCCGGAGCCCCCGGATCCGGTCCTCCTTTTCCCTTCTTGAGGTGAGAAATAGAAAACTGGCATTGGGGTCGAGCCCCTGAATCTCGGCCGCCAGGGTGAACCCGTCTTTCAGGGGCATCATGATGTCGAGGACACAGCAATCATAGGTTCCCTGGCGGAAAGCAGTCATTCCGGTGACCCCGTTTCGGGCCCAGGTAACGGAAAATCCGGCTCCCTCCAGGTACTGGGAAAGAATATGACCCAGGTCCTCGTTGTCTTCCACCAGGAGCAGGCGCGGCATGCAGGAATCGTTTCATTGCAGAATCAGGGGAAAACGGAAGATGAAGGTGCTTCCCTGTCCCTCCCTGCTTTCCACCCGGATGGTTCCCCGGGCTGCTTCCACGTTTTTCTTCACGAAGTACAGGCCCAGGCCCATCCCTTTCACGTTGTGAAGATCTCCGGCGGGAACCCGGTAAAACTTCTCAAAGATATACTTCAGCTGGTCCTTTTTCATCCCGATTCCGTTATCGTTGACCGAAATCTCCAGGATATGGTCCAGGGATACAGCCACCAGGGTAATCACCCCCTTTCTGGAGGGATCCCGGTATTTCAGGGCATTGTCCAGGACATTGTTCAGGGCATTGGAAAATATGGAGGGATCCATCCGGATGGCGGCCCGCGGCGGAATCTCCAGCCTGCTATGGATCTCCATAGGCTGGTCCTGATTCAACAGCTCAAATTCGGAAATGACCTTGCGGATTTCGGCTACCGGTTGCATCAGGGGGGCCTCCCCCAGGGCTTCAGGAACTCCCTCGGAGAACTGGGTAATGGCTGAAACCATCTGCTGCAGGATGTGATTTTGGCGGTCGATCACCCCGGAAAGGTTCCGGACCTTTTCGGGGTCGGAGCCTCCAACTCCCAGCATTTTGGTTGCCACCGCGATCGTGGCCAGTGGGGTGTTCAACTCATGGGTGATGTTGTTGATGAAATCCGTTTTCAAATCCGAAATCCGCTGCTGGCGGAGCATGGTCCGGATGGTGAATGCCGAGAAGAATCCGATCGCCAGGAAGGCCAGTAACAGGAAGATGAATATGGGCATCACCCGTCTCAGCAAATCGTCCCGCAAATGAAGCGGATGAACATAAGCCCTGTAGTCAACCCGGAAATGCTCCCCGCGGATCCGGATCCCCCGGGTGGAGAAGGTCTGGTCCCTGCCGGGAAAATCGGAATAAATGGTTCGCAGCAGGGAGTCCCTGCGGAGCAGGGAATCGAAAAGGGGGACCAGGTCCCGGTGGTGGTAAATCACGCCGAAAAAACCGATTTCCACCCGAAGGCCGACATCGGTATCCATCCCCGATTGTTCCAGAAGGGCCTTGACCGAATCGGCATCGTCGAAATACTGCCGGTAGATCTGCTTGTGGTTCCGGATGAGCTGGTCGGCAGAATCCAGGCTCAGCCTTCCGGAATCGATGGAACTCCCGTTGCGGTCCAGGAAGGCCGAAACCAGGGAATCATTGGCGGCCTCGAAGGCCGCAAAATCCCGGCGTCCGGCCTGGGCGATCCCGGAATGCACGTTCCTGGATAGTTGCCAGCCATAATTGAACATTTCCCTTTTGAGCACATCCTTGCCGTAAAGCAGGATCCCTGCAAGGACAGAGGCCAGGATAACGATCACGCTGATGATGCTGACATTGATCCTCCCGAAGCGATTGGGCACCCGTTTTTGAGCCATGAGGCAAAAATATCGGTTTAGGCCAATGAACTCATGGGGATTAACCCTCCGTTAACGGACCGTTAGTCCAGCCTTAATCCCGCATTAACCCTGCGTTAACGTTATGGGCGGGGGCGAAAAGATACTTTTGTGTACCAAAGATCCAGAAGAAAAATGAAAAAAATCATACCCTTTCCAATCCTCTGGCTGCTCCTGATGCCCTTTGCGGCCACTGCGCAGCAGGCTGTTCCCTCCGTTACCGGAAAAATCCTCGGCACCGTCCTGGATTCCAGGACCGGTGCCCCGCTCCCTTATGTCAGCGTGACCCTGATCCGGATGCCGGACAGCACCCAGCTGAAATCCGAACAAACGGATGCGGGAGGAAGTTTTTACTTCGACGGGTTGGCTTTTGGCAAATATTCGGTTCGCTGCAGCTATGTCGGATACAGTCCTGTCCTGATAACCAATCTTTCTCCCAGGCAGGTAAAACCGGAGATCAATGCCGGGGATATCGAAATCAGGGAAGGCACCAAAACCCTTCAGACGGTGACCGTGATCGCCCACCAGGAAAAACCCCTGATTGAGGATGACGGGGATAAGCTCACCTATAATGTCGGGGAAAGCATCACCAATGTGGGTACCGTTGCCCTCGATGTCCTGGGTAAAGTGCCCCTGGTCATGGTGGACGCGCAGGGTAATGTTACCCTGGACGGCCAGCGCCCCACCATCCTGATCGACGGCAAACCTTCCGAACTCGGGGCCAATGCCATCAATGATATCCTCCAGTCCCTTCCCGCCGATGCCATCGACCATATCGAAGTGATGGAAAACCCTCCAGCCAAATACCAGTCCGAGGGCAGCGGCGGCGTGATCAATATTGTGCTGAAGAAAAACAGGAGGATCGGATTCAACGGCAGGGTTTCCCTGACCGCTGGAACCCTGGGCCATTATAACGGCAACCTTTATGTGAATTACCGCAATCGCAACACCGTGCTTTCCGGGATTTTCAGCGGGGATTATCGCCAGACCACGAGCAGCGGATATACAGACCGCCAGACCTACCTTCCCGGAGACACCCTGTTCACCAATCAGCAGTTTACAAACAACAACAGATCCACTGCCCCCTTTGCCCGGGTGAATATCGACCATGATTTCGACGCCAGTAACAATATTAACCTGACCTTATCGGCCGCCACGAACCAGGGAAGCTCCAGTTCCTATACGGCCTCCGATAACCTGACCCCCATGAAGGAGATCGCCAGTATCCTGGAAAGAAATTCCACCAACTCCAACAATGACCTGAACCTGGGTGCGAACCTGAACTTCACCCATAAGTTCAAGAACCCCCAGGAGGATATTACCGCAGGAATCACCTTTTCTCCCCGGAGCAATTTTAATAACAGCCAGTTCACCCAGATCTCCCTGGACAGCAGCCTGGACCGGATGAGCCCGGATTCCACCGATAAAATCTTCGACAGCGACCCCTCCCATCAGATCAGCGCAAACCTGGATTACGAAAAGCCCTTCAAGGACAAGAAAAGTTCTATTTCCTTTGGATACCGGGGTGATTTTCAATTGAATGCCCGCAATTACCTGACCCAGAACCTGGATACCCTCACCGGGGAATTCCAAAAGGACAGCCTGGCCAGCAACCAGCTTCAGTATACCGATAACGTTCAGGCCCTTTACGGGGAATTCTCCAGCAGGATCAAAAATTTCAATTACCGGTTCGGTGCCCGGCTGGAATACACGGAAACGAATTTCAATCTCTATAATGGAAATTCAGGATACAGGAACACTTACCTGAACCTCTTCCCCACCATTTCCTTCGGGGAGCGGTTCGCAGACAATTCCAGTCTCCGCTTCGGCTA
>JANWKA010000109.1 GCA_025451655.1 Chitinophagaceae bacterium
CCCTGGACAAGAATAACACCCTGACCCTTTCCTATAGCAGGAGGGTGGATCGTCCCGATTACCAGGACCTGAACCCCTTCCGGTATTACCTGGATCCCTATACCTACGAGGTGGGCAATCCATTTTTGCAGCCGCAGATCACCAATTCGGTTGAACTGGGACATTCCTATAAGGGCATCCTGACCACCACCTTGAATTACTCCCGGACGACCAATGTGATGACCGATGTCCTCAACCAGATCGATTCCTCCAAAATCACCTATCAAACCAGGGACAACCTGGCATCCCTGACCAGTTTTACCGCATCCCTATCTGCCGACATCGCCGTGACTCCCTGGTGGATGACCAACGATTACATCAGTGCCTTTTATAACGATTACCGGGGGGTATACCTGGGGGGCAATCTGAATTATGCCCGGCTGAGCTGGAACTTCAACAGCACCAATACCTTCACCCTTCCCAGACATTATGCCCTGGAGCTGAGCGGGTTTTACAACGGCCCCATGGTAGAAGGGTTCCTGATCGGATTACCCCAGTACCAGGTTTCCATGGGCATTCAGAAATCCATCTGGAACCAGAAAGGCACCATCAAATTCAACATCAACGATGTGTTCAATACCAATCATTTCATGGGATATGTAAAATACCAGAACATCGACGTTACGATCGATAATCATTATGACAGCAGAAGGGTTTCCCTGAGTTTTACCTATAATTTCAGCAAGGGTGCCAGCAGCCCCAACCGCAACCACAGTTCCTCCATTGAAGAGGAACAGGGCAGGATCAAGCACTAGGATTTTCATGTGTGTTATAGGTTGCACAGGTTGAAAAGTGCCTCCGCCCGCAAGGGTGGGGGCATTTTTCTTTCCGGGGAAAGAAACCGGGAAGGCGATTGGCAGGTCCCCCGCCCGGGCTAACTTTGACCCGGGCATTCCCTTGTAACTTTTTCCCGGGTCATTGTCTTTATACCGATTGTAGCATGGATCAGGCAGTGGAGGTACAGGATAACCTGGTCAAGCGCTGCAGAAAAGGGGACAGGCTGGCCTGCAAGCAACTGTATGAACAGTATGCCAGGGCCATGTTCAATATCTGCCTGCGAATGGTCATTGAACCGGCCGAGGCTGAAGACATCCTCCAGGAATCCTTTCTCCAGGTTTTCACCCACCTTTCCGGGTTTCGGGGAGAATCCAGCATCGGAGCCTGGATTAAAAGGATTGTCATCAATAACTGCCTGAACCACCTGAAAAAAAGGAAGATCAGGTTCCGTCCCCTGGAAGAACATATGGATTCAGGGCCGGATGGATCTCCGGTGGACGAAGGGGCCTTTTCCCTTACCGTCGACCGGGTCCGGGAGGCGATCCGGATGCTTCCCGACGGATACCGGATTGTGCTCAATCTCTTCCTGGTCGAGGAATATACCCACCGGGAAATCAGCCGGATGCTCGGGCTCTCGGAATCCGCTGTCAAAACCCAGTACCACCGGGCCAAGCAAAAAGTCAGAGCGATTCTTGAAGAAAAGAACCTGGACCTTACCGGGATATGATGAATCAAAAAGACCCGATAGAAACCTTTATCAGCGAGCACCGCAAAGAGCTCGATGGGGCCGAGACGCCCCCTGGAGTCTGGGGGCGGGTGGAACCTGCCCTCGGGAATACCGGTGGAGGGAAGCTGCTTTCCCTGATTTCGCGCCAGGGATGGAAAGCCGCTGCGGTCCTCCTCCTGATCCTGGGGGCAACTTACCGGTTCATCCCCGCCAGCGCGGGGACTTCTGGTGATCCAGCGGAGCTGACTGATTTGGAGCATTATTACGATCAGCAGCTGGCTACGAAACTCTCCTCCCTGCAGCCAGGGGGAAAGGTGACTGTAGCCATGCTTATGGCCCAGCAGCAACAGGATTCAACCTTCATCCAGCTGAGAGAGGCTTTCCGGGAAAACCCCGGCAATGCGCGGGTCCGGGATGCCTGCTGCCAATATTTCCAGGATAAACTGGATTTGGCCGACCAGCTTGCCCTGTCGGTCCGGTTTTCCATAAAACCCATCGAAACGAGATGAAAATGACAAGATACCTGATCATCTCCCTGTTGGTGCTCCCTGCAGCCCTGGGAGCCCGGCCCCGGGACATCATCTACCGCAGGACCATCCAGAAGGACTTTTCGGTTTCCGACAAAGCCCAGCTTCATTTGGGCAACAAATACGGAAAAATGGTGTTGCATACCTGGGATAAGAACGAAATCAGCGTCACCATTGTGGTGACCGGTTACGGGAAATCCGAGGACGAGGCCAGCAAAATGGCAGGGATGGTGGATATCGACGCCAGCCAGGGCCCTGGAAACGGAGATGTCAGCATATCCACCAGCTATAACAAGCCATCCCAGGGATTCTCCTCCCTCTGGCACCTGCTGTTCAGCGGCGGAAATAACGGGAGAAAGGGATATGTCAACATCGATTATGATGTCTATGCTCCCAAATCCCTGCGCATGCTGGATGTGGAAGATAATTACGGGGATGTGATTGCCGACGCCATTCCGACTCCCTGCGATATGGCGATCAATTATTGTAATTATGACCTGAACAGCATTACGGGTCCCTTTGTGCTGAAAATGAACTATTCCAAGGGAACCATTACCCGGGCCACCAGCATCGCAATGTCCTCGCATTACTCCACCCTGGATAATGAACAGGCCGGGGCAATCAATACCCATTCCAGCTACAGCAATTATCACCTGTCCACCGTGGGCACCTTTTCCCTCAATTCCGCCTATGACGAGGTTTCCATCGACCAGGTGGACGATATCAGCGGCCAGTCCGATTATACGCATTACCATATTGGAAAATTGATGAAAAGCCTGACCCTGGATCTCCGTTATGGGGATATCCGGGTGGCTGGTCTGGCCCCTGATTTCCACAGCATCCAGATTAAAAGCTCTTATGGCGGAGCCTATTTCGGCATGGACCCGAAGACCCAGTTCCGCCTCGAGGCCCATCTTTCCTATGGAAACCTGCAAACGAAAGGGTTCAGCTTCAAAGGGGTTAACAACATCCGGAAGAATTCCCAGGATTCATTTTCCGGCCAAACCACCCAGGCGGGAGATTTGGCTCCCCTCATCAGCTTTGAAGGCCATTATTCTGAACTGGTCCTGAAACCCGAATAATGATTCCAATCAAAAAATAAAAGACTATGGATATGCTCAAAACCATTGGATCCTGCCTGGTCCTTTCAGCCTGCGCAGTTTTCCCCATCTGTTCCCAGGCCCAACACATGCCAATTGTGGGGGATGGGCAAATGACCAGCGTCAACCGACCCGTGGGATCATTTCACAGCATCGATTTCAGTGGCAGTTTTGACGTCGTGGTCCTTCCCGGTAACAGTCCCTCGGTCCGGGTTGAGGGGGAAGACAATATCGTTCCCGAAATCCTTACCGGGGTGGAGGGAGGGGTACTTCGGATCGGCAGCAAACCGGATATCTGGATCCGACCGACAAAATCCCTCAGGGTTTACGTGACCGCACCGACCCTGGACCAGATCCATGCTGCGGGATCCGGCGACCTTTCCAGTGCGGGGGAACTGAAAGGGGATCACATGGAAGTCAGTCTTTCCGGCTCCGGGAATATGGATCTCAAACTCCAGGCAAATGATCTCACCGCAAAACTTCATGGTTCCGGGGACCTCAAAGTCAAGATGGAGGTATCCGGAAATTTCCACGCGGACCTGGCTGGATCCGGGGATCTGGAAGCCTCAGGTTCCGCTGGCCTTGCGGACCTGGCCCTGGCCGGGAGCGGGGACATCTCCGCGAAGCAACTGGCCGCCAAGGCCTGGAACACCAGGATCTTGGGTTCGGGCGATATTTCCCGGTAAAATTTTATTAAAAATTCAACTGTAAATCATGAAAAGACAAGTTTTTGGCGGAATCCTCGGGGTTGCAACCTTGCTGATCGCCGGATCTGCCTCTGGCCAGATTAATGAAAAAGTAAAGGGAGACGGAAATGTCAAAACCGGGAACCGGACCCTCTCCGGATCCTTCACTTCCATAGATAACTCGGCGACCTTCCAGGTCTATGTGACCCAGGGTACCCCGGCTTCGGTCCGGTTGGAGGCAGACGGCAACCTGTTTCCCTATATCGAAACCGATGTTTCCGGCGGGACCCTGAACCTGCATACCAAAAAGGGTTACGATATCCAATCTTCAGATCCGATGAAGGTTTATGTCACCCTTCCGGAGATTCAGGGGCTTTCCACCAGCGGCCAGGGAATTTACGAAGGGGAGAACCATTTCAAGGTCCGTACCCTGGATATTTCAGTGAGCGGTGAGGCGAAGGTCAACCTGGACCTGGAGGCGGAAAACATCAGGACCAGCATTTCAGGATCCGGACAAATTGACCTGAAAGGAACCGCAGCAAAGACCAGTTACAACATTTCCGGAAGTGGTGACGTGAAAGCTCCCGACCTGCAGACCGAAACCTGTGATTTGCAAATCTCGGGAATGGGAAATGCTGAAATCGACGTCAAAGACCACCTGGATATAAGCATTTCCGGGATGGGCAATATCAAATACAAGGGAAGCCCAACCCTGGACCAGCATATTTCCGGGATGGGAAAGATTTCCAGTGAGTAGGGGATCCGGGGTTTCAGATCGGATTCTGAAACAGGTTGCGAAAGCAACCTGTTTTTTTTAACTTAGCCTTAGATTTTCCCGTCCCATGGCCTCCTTTGATATTGTGAGTAAAGTGGATCCACAAACCCTGGATAATACGGTCAATACCGTAAAAAAGGAGATCATCAACCGTTTTGACTTCAAGGACAGCCATGTTTTGATCGAGCTGGACAAAAAGGATCTGAAGATCCAGATTGAGGCCGAAAGCGAAATGAAGCTGAAGCAGGTCACCGATGCCCTGATCAGCCGCTCGGTGAAACAAGGCCTGGATCCCCTCACCTTCAACCTTGGAGGCGCTCCTTTCCAGAGCGGGAAGCACCTGAAGCTGGAGGTACCGTTCCGCAGCGGACTGGACCAGCCCGATGCCAAAAAAATCGTGAAGCTGATCCGGGATTCCGGGCTGAAGGTCCAGGCCCAGATCATGGATGATATCGTCCGGGTGACGGGTAAAAAAATCGATGACCTCCAGGCGGTGATCCACCAGGTTAAAACGGCGAACCTGGGCATTCCCCTTCAATTCATCAACATGAAGACCTAGGGCCAGCCTTTTGCCCCATTCCCCGAAACCCCTTATCTTTGCCCCCTCAAATTCCTGTTTTTATGAAAAAGGGCATTCATCCGGAAAGTTACCGGTTCGTGGTATTCAAGGACATGTCCAATGGCCAGACCTTTCTCAGCCGGTCTTCTGCCCCTTCCAGGGAAAACACCACCTGGGAAGACGGGAAGGAATATCCCCTGATCAAGCTGGAAATCTCCAATACTTCCCATCCTTTCTTCACCGGGAAGAATATGCTGGTGGATACTGCCGGAAGGATCGACAAGTTCCGGAAGCGATACGAAAAGAAAAAATAACCTGGTTTAACGGATTGCAACGGCCCGGATCCCTCCGGGCTATCCAGATATTTTCCCCATGCGTCATATAGTTCTGGCAGATGATCCGGAGGCAAGGGAACGGCTTTTCCCGTTTTGCCTGACCCGGCCCCTTGCAGAAATCCGGATTGGGATCACCACCCTGGCGGAAAAATGGGCCCATTTCCTGGGCGCCGGGGTCGGATTTTCCACTGCCCCATACCTTTCCGCCAAATACTCCGCCCAAGGGCGCCCGGATACCCTTTTCATCCGGTCGCACCTGATCCCGAACCCCAGCCTGGCAGCTGCCATGGCGACCCTTCAAAAAGGTCAGGCCATGGTACAGGGGGAAACCCGGATCGCCTGGACCGGTGAACCGGACCCGGACCGGTTGCAAGAGATCTCCTGGGCCGGCCCCCTCCAATGGCTTGAACATCCTTTCCAGATTTTTCAATGGAACGGCCAGCTGATCCGGGAGGATTTTTCCTGGGTCACCGCAGGACGGAATTCGGCACCGGTAAGCCCGACCAACCACCTCACTGCCCCCGACCAGGTTTTCCTGGAAGAGGGACCCCGGGTAGAACATGCTTTCCTGAATGCCACGATGGGCCCCATATATGTTGGAAAGGGGGCCCAAATCATGGAGGGAGCCATGATCCGCGGGCCCTTTGCCATGGGAACCGGATCGGTGGTGAAAATGGGCGCCGCGATTTACGGAGCGACTTCCTTCGGGCCTTTTTGCCGGATGGGAGGCGAGATCAAAAATTCTGTGGTCTTCGGTTATTCCAACAAGGCTCATGGAGGGTACCTGGGGGACGCTGTGGTGGGGGAGTGGTGCAACCTGGGTGCGAATACCAATTGCTCCAACCTGAAGAACAATGTCCGGGAGGTCAAAATTTGGAATGAACCAGGCAGGACCTATGTCAATGCGGGGACCAAATGCGGCCTGCTTATGGGGGATTACTCCCGGAGCGGGATCAGCACGATGTTCAACACGGGGACTGTTACCGGAGTGTCCTGCAATATTTTCGGGGGAGATTTTCCTCCCAAGTTCATTCCTTCCTTTTCCTGGGGAGGGGCGGAACGCTGGATGCTTTACGACCTCGAAAAGGCGGTCCTGGATGCCCGGGCCTGGAAGGCTCTCAAGCAAATGGAAATGACCCGGGAGGAGGAAGACATCCTCAGGAGCCTTTTCGCTTCTGGACAAACCTCCACCCTCAAGGCGGTATCCCTATGAGAAAAAAAATCGTCGCCGGAAACTGGAAAATGAACCTCGGTTTTTCCCAGGCAAATGCCCTGGTTCATGAAGTTTTGCATTCCCAGGTCGTTCTGCCTGAAAATACCCTGGTGATCTTTGCTCCGCCCTTCCCCTACCTGCAGAGTGTTCAGGCCGTATTGATCGGTCATCCCGGATTCCATATAGCCGCCCAGAATTGCCATGAGCAGGAATCAGGGGCCTATACCGGTGAAGTGTCTGCATCCATGCTTCAATCCATCGGAGTGGGATATGTGATCCTGGGCCATTCCGAGCGCAGGCAATATTTTGGAGAAACCAATGCGCAGGTGGCCCGCAAGGCCCGGCGGGCCCTGGCCTCCGGGATCAGACCCATCTGCTGTTGCGGGGAAACCCTCGAAATACGGCAGGCAGGCCGCCAGCAGGACCAGGTGCATCAGCAGCTGGAGGAAAGCCTGGGGGAATTTACCCCGGATCAGGCTGCCGTCCTGGTCATCGCCTACGAACCGGTCTGGGCCATCGGGACGGGCCTGAACGCTTCCGCACCACAAGCCCAGGAGATGCATGCCTTCATCCGCCAGTGGCTTCAATCCAGGTTTGGCCGGGAAATTTCAGAGGGCGTTTCGATCCTATACGGAGGAAGCTGCAAGCCTTCCAATGCCCCGGAATTATTCGCCTGCCCCGATGTGGACGGGGGGCTCATTGGGGGCGCATCCCTGGTCGCCGGAGATTTCCTGAAGATCATCCGGTCCTTTTAGCCTTCTTCCCCGGGGGTCTTCCCTCAGTCACCCAGCGCAAATTTCACAGCGGCCCCGGCATGGAGCCGGGTGGAATCAAAGACCCGGACGGGCAAATCCCCGGGCTGGATTACCAGGGGAATTTCGGTGCAGCCCAGGACGATCCCCTGCGCTCCTTTTGCGATCAGCTTTCCCGATATCTCCAGATAGCGGTTTTTGGTTTCCTGCCTGAGGATTCCCTTTCCCAGTTCATCCGTAATGGTGCCATGGATAAATGCCCGGTCCCCGTCATCCGGAATGAGCACCTCAATACCGTTTTCCCGGAAATGCGATTTGATAAAATCCAGCTCCATGGTAAACCTGGTTCCGAGCAGCCCGATCCTGCGGACCGGATAGCGGAGGACCTCCTCCACGGTGGCCGTAGCAATATGGATCAGCGGAACCCCGAGTTGCCCCTGAAGGCGGTCCGCGATATGATGGATCGTATTGGCGCAAAGCAGGATCCCTTCCGCTCCGCAGGATTCCAGTTGGGAGCAGGCCCTGGACACCAGGCGAAAAGTAGCATCCCAGTCGTTGGCATCATTATTCCTTTTGATATCCGCGTAATTGAAGGAATAGATCAGGCATTGTGCAAAATTCAATCCGCCCAGGCGGTCGTTGATGCCCTGGTTGATCATCCGGTAATAATCGATGGTGGAAATCCAGCTGATGCCACCGACCAGTCCAATAGTCTTCATGGAGGTCTTTTTTAAATTGTGATCCTGAAATGTTCGTAGAATTCTTTCCTGCCCCTGGAGGTAACGACCAGGGCCCTGGAGCCCCCGGTCCTTCTCAGCCAGTCACCGGCCAGCATATGGTTCAGCAATGCGGCAGCCAGTGACCCCGCGATATGGTGCTTCCGCTCACTCCAGTCGAGGCAGGTTCTCAGGAAGGACCTTCTTTGTTCCATTAAGGCCCGGGGCTCTATCCCCAGATCAGAAAACCATTTCATACCCCTCCGGGTCAGGACCGGTTCCTGGTCCTTCAGGGAAATGATTTTTTGTTTCAGCAGGCTTTCGGTCACCCCCACGCCCAGTTTGCCGGCGAGGTGATCGTAACAGGTCCTGCATTGGCGGATCGGCTGATCCGGCTCATCATGCCGCTGTCTGGTTTGATCCGGCCGGGGGAGCAGGAGGGTCATTCCCTCGAGGGCGTAAGCGATTTCCTTCCTGGAAAACCGGTAATATTTATGTCTGCCCTGGCTTTCCACGGAAAGTAGGCCAGCCTGCACCAGCTTGTGGAGATGCATGCTGATATTCTGGGGCGAAGTTTCCGCCTCCAGGGCCAGCTCGGTGGCCGTGAATGCCCTCCCTTCCATCAGGGTCCACAGGATCGTGGCCCGGGTGGGGTCCCCGATCACGGCAGCGATCTCGTTAAACCGGGTGTCCATGAACAATCACAGTTCATTCGAAAATGAAGTATATCCGCATAAAGATAGCTTATTTTGTAAAAATGAAAAGCAATGGAAAATGTTCTTTTTCTCCACTGCGACTGCCCTGACCCTTTCGGTTTTTATGACCGGATGCGGGAAACCAACCCGGTTTACCGGGATGAGGGCAACCGGATTTGGGCAGTTTATTCCTACAGCGGATGCCGGGCCATTCTGGACAGCAGCAGGCTGGCAGTTCCTGAGTTCGGGGCGGATGGCCTGGCCGGTCTGAATGATGAGGCCCTGAAGATGAGCGGCAGACTGGTCAGGGTCTCCAACGGTTCGAGGCATGAAATCGCGAGGCTGGTTGCCATCCGGTTGGCTGAAGGCCTTCATGCGGAATCCGTCAAGCCCATCCTGGACCAGCTCCTGGACGGGTCGAAATCTGCCTTCCAGGTGGATTGGGTGGACGCTGTTTGCAGGAAAATCCCCGTCCTTGTCCTGGCCCAACATTTTCAGTTTACCCCGGAGGACCGGGAAATCCTCCTGGAGGGAGTGAATGGCCTGGCCCAACTGATGGCACCGGTAAAAACCCCGGGCCAGGTGAAGGCCATTAACCGGATTGCCGGACAATTATACCCGGTTGCCGAAAAGCAGGTAATCCGGTCTGTCCGTTTCCAGGAGGCCATTTCCGGACTGGAAAACTCCCATGGACTGGATCGCCAGGAGGGGGTTGCGCTTTTTACCTCCAACCTTCTGGGGATGTTCATTCAGGCCTTTGACGGGATCCGGGGCTTATTAACCAACGCCCTGATCCAATGGATCCGGTATCCCGGGAAGCGCCCTGGGGGATCCGGCAACCGGGAAGAATTGGTAAATTTCGTAAGGGAGACCCTGCGATTTGATCCTCCGGTCCATCATACCCGGCGGATCGCCCAGGCTGAGATCCTCCTGGATTCATTCCGGATCGCCCCGGGAGATTCCGTCCTGGTCGTCCTGGCTTCAGCCAACCGGGATCCGGAGCATTTTCCCAACCCGGGGGCTTTCGATCTCCAAAGACCCCAAAACCGGGATCACCTGGACTTCGGGTCTGGAAGTCACCATTGCATCGCGGATCAATTTGCAACCGCCCTCACCGCCGAAACCCTGTCCTGGCTGGTTTCCCGGTATGCCCGGATTTACATGCCCGATCAGAAAATCCAGTATGAACCCAAATCCAATGTGCGGCTTCCGGTCCACCTCCAAATTGAATGCTCAACCTCAAATCCCAAACCATGATCGCGGTCATCTTCGAAGGGAAGGCAAAGCCTGACCTTCAACAGGAATACCTTGAACTTGCCGGCCAGCTCAGGCCGATGATGGATCAAATAGAAGGCTTTCTTTCGGTGGAAAGGTTCCAGAGCCTGGCCGATCCCGAAAAAGTCCTTTCTCTTTCTTTCTGGAAGGATGAAAAAGGAATCCGGCAATTGAGGGACCTGGAATTGCACCGGGTCGCAGAATCCAGGGGCATGAAAGAGATCTTTTCCGGGTACCGGATCCGGGTGGCCGAGGTAACCAGGGACTATGGATTGGTGGACCGCAATGAAGCTCCCCCGGAATTGAAACCCCGGCAGGAAACCTGAGCCGGTCCTGCTTCAACCTGGGGGAATGCCCCGCATCTCCGGCTTACCCGAATGCCATCCTGGGCCCAAACCCAGAAACCATGTGGACACGAGGCTGCAAATTTTAGTATTTTGTAGCGGGGGATTCCAGGCACCCGGGGTACCCCGGACCATTCCCCTTAACCTCGGGCGGGTATGGATCGGGTGAAATTCGGCATGTTGTTGATGGCCTGGTTCCTCCTGCCCCTGATCCGGGTGGCGGCCCAGACGCCCCGGATCAATTCCCTTGAATACCGCCTGGCCCAGACCGGAAACGGGGCGGATTCCCTTGAGGTCCTTCTTGCCATATGCGAGCAGAACTTTTCCCTCTCCCTGGATTCCCTGCGGGTATTTGCTTCCGAGGCCAAATCGGCAGCGTCGGTTTATGGTAACCAGGCTGAGGTTGGCCTGGCCGATTATTATTACACCCTCTGCATCAGCCGGGAAGGTCTCGCCGACAGCGCGATCCATACCTGCGACCGGTGGCTGGGCCGCTTGAGCTATTCCCATGACCGGGGCCTTTATGTTCGTTATAAAATGCTCCAGGTGGGTCTCATGGGTCTGATTTCCCGGACCAATGAGGCTCTGGATTCAGCCTATTCTCTCCTGAAGGATGCTGAAGGGGTCCGGGATACGGCCCTGCAGATCCGCCTCAAAAGCCTGATCGGAAGCACCTTCAGCGATGCTGGCCAATATCCCGAAGGCCTGGGTTGGCTTTATGATGCCGACCGGACCTCCCGGGATCCTCAATATGATTCCCTCAAAAACAGCAATGTGCTGTTCTTCAATATTGGGCTGGATTTGAACTACCTGGGCAAATACGATTCGGCCGGGTTCTATGCGGAAAGAACCATCTCCCTGGCCAGCAAATACCAGAATCGCTTTATGTTGGCCTATGGCCTGGGATTAAAAGCTTTCATCCTCTCCTATACCGGGAAGCCAGCCCTGGCGGAACTGCCCATGGAGGAGTCCATGAGGATCTTTTTCCAGGTCGGCAGCATCTACGGGGTGATCAATGCGATGACCGCCATGGCGAAATATTACACGGCAGCGGGAAAACCAGGAAAGGGCATCCAGGTCTGCCGAAGCGCGCTTTCCCTGCTGGCCAAATATCCGATAGTCCCCAGGGAGGTCATCTATACCCAGATTGCATCCTGCTACAAAGGGGCAGGAGATTACCGCAATTATGCCTCCACCCTGGATACCCTGATGGCGCTGAAGGATTCCACATACCGGGTGAATGGGACCGACGCCCTGGTTGCCCTCAATGCCCGCTATGCGATCAGCCGCAATGAAGCCCTGATCGCCAGGCAGAAGCTCCAGTTAATCCATAAGGATCTCTGGATCTGGGGCTCCGTCCTGCTGATCCTGCTGATCTCGGTCGGCGTGTGGTTCACCTTTCAGCGGAACCGGGCCCGCCATAAAGCCGCGGTAACGCTGGCGGAAGAAAAAGAACGGAAACGGATTTCAGCGGATCTCCATGATAATATCGGGGCCTATGCCGCGGCCATCAGCGCCGGGATTGAAGAGATTGAAAGAAGGAACATGATCACGGACCCGGAGTTTGTCAGCAACCTCAAGGAATATTCCGCGGGAATCATTTCCTCCCTGAGGGAAACCATTTGGGCCTTCAACCGGGAATCAGTCTCCATGACCAGTCTCTGCGACCGGATCAAGATCTATATTCAAAAAATTCAAAAAGTCTATCCGGGGATCCGGGTCCGGCTGGAAGAATCGGGCCCCGGGCAGAAAACCCTTTCCCCGGTCCAGGCGCTGAATATATTCCGGATCATTCAGGAAGGGTTGCATAATGCCCTCCAGCACAGCGGTGGCACCGAGGTGCTGGTCCGGATGACAATACAGGGAGAGGGCATGGAGCTCACCATAGAGGATAACGGGGTCGGATTTGATTTCGAAGGACAGCAGGGAGGGGGAAACGGGTTGAACAATATGAAAAAAAGAGCCCTGGAAGCGGGATTCCGCCTTACCTATTGCCGGGCGCAACCCCGGGGTGTCCGGGTCCGGGTGGTTTCGGAAGGGTAGGGAAAAATAACCAAATCTGATTATTGTTTCCGGGGATATCCCGGGCGATCTTCAATGAACGGGACAGCCTATGGCCATCAGGATTGCTTTTGTGGATGACAGTAAAGTGAACCGCAACACGTTCGGTCAAAAAGTGCAACTTTTTGACGACCTGGAAATCGTGTTCAATGTAGCTGATGGGGATGAATGCCTCAAACAACTGAAGGAATCCCCAGAGGCCAAAATGCCGCAGGTCCTTTTCGTGGATCTGGAAATGGAACCGCCCAACGGGATCCAGGTGATCCAGGTCGCCAAGGTCCTTTATCCCAGGATTTTTTTTATTGTCCTGACGGTTTTTGATGATGAGGAAAAGATTTTTGAAGCCATCCAGGCGGGCGCGGACGGGTACCTGATGAAGGACGAAAATGCCATCGAATTGCGCAATGCCATTACCAATTGCCTGGAGCAGGGAGGGGCTCCCATGAGCCCTGCCATCGCCCGCAAGGCCCTGGAGCTGCTGAGCAGGTCCACCGCTCCGGTTGCAAAACCCAATCCTTCCCTTTCCCTGATCGATGAACGCCTTTCCGACCGGGAAAAAGAGATCCTCCAGCAAATTGTCAATGGGTTCAGCCCCAAACAGATCGCCGAACAGCTATGGATCAGCGTTTTCACCGTGCGCAAACATATCGCCAATATCTACGGAAAACTCCATGTCAACAGCAATAACCAGATCCTGGCCCTGGCGCATAAAAAGCCCAAATAAACCCTCTTGATCCGGGCTGGCCTTCGTTCCGGTTGAAGGCCGAAATACAAAGGCCAGGTAAGAATACCCGGCCTTGAACCAAAATCCAGACTGAAAAAAGTTATTGATCCCGGTGACGCTACCTGGGATTCTGAGCCAATCCGGAAGCCTGGATTTCATCCGTCGGGATGGGCCAGGTATATCGGGGATCGTTCGGAGCCAAACTGTAAACCTGGCCATTGACGATCCGTTCCAGCATGATGGCGAATCGGGGGTCCTGGTTCAGCCTTCGCAGGTCGTTCCACCGAAGTCCACGGAAGGCCAGTTCCTTTCTTCTTGCTGACAAAACCAGGGAAAGGGCCTGATCGGGCGTGGATGCGCTGTCCGGGATGAAGGACCCGCTGGCATAGCGGTTTTCCAGCAGGGTATTGAGATCCAGGAGCGCGGAAGCGGTTTGGCCCTGGCGGGCTTCACATTCCGCCCGGATCAGGTAGATCTCATCGGTGGCGATCCCGCCGAACCGGGTGTGAACCCCGGAATAGGTGCCCTTGAAATTGAGTCTTCCCCCACGGATCACGAAGAAGGCCTTTCTCCGCAGGTCATTGGGGGCATAGGAGCCGTAGAGTGTGGTGTCTACCTGGGTCAGGGTGGAATAAAAAATCCCGTAGTTATAAAGCTCGCTTTCAAATAGCACTTCCTGGTTGTATTTCGGAAAGGGGTAGGTAGAATTCAGGGAAAGCTGGTTATAATCCATCAGAACCGGATCCAGCCGGAGGCAGGAATCCGCGTAGTTTCCGGCCTGGCTGTATTGCTGCATGTCCAGGTAGGCCCTCGCGAGAAGTCCATATGCAGCCCCCCTGCAGGGGAATTCCTTCACCGGGCTGGCCAGGGGGAGCAGCGGAATCGCGGCATTCAGGTCCGCGATAACCTGCCGGTAGTCCTGGTCCAGCGTCCCCCGGCCGACCTTGAGGTTGGGATCCGGGCTCAGGCGAAGGGGGATGCCGGGTTCCGAGGAAGCCGAGTCCGGATGGTAAGGGGCGCAAAAGGTGATGGCCAGGTTATAGAAGGCGAATGCCCTGTCAAACAGCGCAGTGCCCCTGATCTGGTCATATTGGGAAACGGAAAGCGAATCCGGGTTCAGGGAGGCCAGGCCGGAAAGGATCACATTGGCATAGAATACCTGCTTGTATGGTATGTCCCAGTCGCTCACCCCCGTTCCCTGGTATACATCCTGGGCCCAGAAATATCCGTTTCTTTCCACCGGGGTGAAAGCGGATAGCAGGTTGGCCCCGGTGGTATAATAATCATCGCAGCCGATTTCCCCGATGGCGGGGGAGAGGTTGAAAACGGTTTCATTGCTGAGCAATTGCTGGAAATCGTCCAGGGAACTGGGAACGATCAGGGATTCGTTCGGCCTCAGATCCAGGAACCCTTTCTGGCACCCACCGGCGCAAAGGGTGATCAGACCGGCGGTAAGGATTTTACGTAGATTCATAATGGTGGGTTGAGGTTTAAAAGGAAACTTTGATCCCGAGTGAAGCGGAACGGGTGGGTCTGAGATTCGGGTAATCCGGGTCCAGCCCGACCCGGTTGGCCTTCCAGATCAGGCCCACATTATTCAGGTAGCCATAAATCTGGATATGGCTGAATGGAAGCCTTTTCCATTGGGTCCGGTCCAGGTCATAGGCCAGGCTGATATCCCGGAACCGGATATTATCTCCTTTTTCCACCAGGACCTGGGAATAGAGGTAAAAAAGATCCCGGTCTGGATTCACAACGGCAGGAACAGAGGGCACCGGGGTGAAGGCCTCATCCCCCGGTTTCTGCCAGCGCAGGTCATAATCCGGATTGCCGCCCTGATCGGTTAGCAGGGTGCTGTAATTGATGGAGCTTTTGCGGAAATAAAACCCGAACTCAAAACTGATATTGGCTGAAAGGGTGAACCCTTTCCAGGAAAACTGGTTCAGGACCGATCCGAAAACCGGAGGCCTGGAGGGCCCGTCATATACCAGGCTGTCTGCGGGAGTATTGTTTACGATGTCCTGCCAATCCTTGCTGAGCTGGCCCTGGTAATACCCCTGGGGATCCCCCGAATTGTGATCCAACCCTCCCCAGCGGTAACTGTATACAGAATACACCGGCCTGCCCTGCAGGGGGATGGTCCCGTTGCCCGAAGCCAGTTCGACATAAACCGGGGCGGTCACCTGCTGCTGGTACCGGCTTACCCATTGGGTAACCCGGGTGAACAGGAAACTGGTTGTCCATTTCAGGTGACCTTCCAGGTTCCTGGACCGAAGTACCAGGTCCATTCCATGGCCCCGGGTATCGGCAGAATTGGATTGGTAATCTGAGATTCCGGTGGAAGGGGCCACCGGCGTGAATCCAATGAGGTCGGTGCCGTTTTTTAGATAATAGTCGATGGATCCGGAAAGGATATCGTTGCGGCTTGCAAAATCAAGGCCCAGATTGGTCATCCGGTCCTTTTCCCATCGCAGGTCCGGATCCGGGGGGTTCTGGATGATGGCATAGGGGGCATGGGCGAAATAATTCACCTGGCTGGCGGCAATTGCTGTGGTGTAGGCCGTCACGTTGTTATCGAGGTTTCCGCTGAACCCGTAGGTGAGCCTGAGCCGGACCAGGGGGAAGGCTTTCAGGTGATAAAACGGTTCCCGGGAAAGCACCCAGGAGGCACCGGAGGACCAGAGGGGAACGCCCCGCAGGTTGGTGTTCACCCCAAAAAGATTGGACTCATCCTTTCTTGCGCTTCCGCTCAGGATATACCGGTCCCGGAATGTATAGGTGGCATTTCCAAAATAGGAAAGGAAACGGTTGGACTGGGAACCCATGCTGTTCACGAAGGGGATGGATTGGGCCTGGTAGGGATTATTATACAAAGTAAACTGGGTGGCATAGTCCACGGGCTGGCTGGTTCCGTAAGCTTCCTGGAAACCGTAATTGCGATAATAACTGGAATTGGATTCGGCATCCATCATTTCCACCCCGGCAATGGCCGCCACCTCATGAGGGCCCCATTGTTTATCAAAATCCAACTGCCCGCGGGCGTTCTGGCTTTCGGTCGTGTTGTCGTTCGCGTCCAGGATCCCCCCCATTGGAATGGGGAGGGTCAGGGAACCGTCCGGGTTGACCTGGGTATAATCATTGATCAGGTTACGGGTGAAATAGGTCTGGATGCTGTGGTCATCCTTCCCGGATCCGTTCACCTTCTCATATTGATAGAGGACCTCCGCAGATAAAAAGGAATTGAACTGGTAATGGCCTCCCAGCCTGATCCGGTAATCGTCCTGCTGGATGGTATTGTTGGAGAGCCGGAGCTCTTCCAGCGGCGCGTATTCCCAATTGAGGAGGCCGCTGGAAGGAGCAGCTTCCACAAAGGGAAAATCATAGTCATGCACCACCGGAAGCGGATTTCCCGATGGGCCGGCCAGGCTCGCATAGGGATAGATCGGGGAGCCCTGGTAAAAATAAATGCCCTGGTACCCCGGATTGTTGGCCAGGGTGAGGCTTTCGGTGTAACTCAGGCCTGCCTGGATCCGCAGCCTGCGACCCGGGAGGGTATAGGTATCCTCCAGGTCCAGGGTCTTGCGGCTATATCCGTTTCCCACCAGATTGGACTGGTTGTTATCATAACCGGCGCTCAGGTAGTATTCCTGGTTGGAGGAACCCCCGCTCAGGTTTACGGAATATTGCTGGTCCAGACTTGGCCGGTAGAAGTATTTTTCAAGATCGTTGCGCAGGTCCACTTTGCCGAGTGCCGCGATTTCCGCAGAAGCGGTAGCGGAATCGATTTGGCCATTGGCCTGATCCTTCAGCAACTCCACCACGGGAGTGAGGGGCTGCTGGTCATAAGAATTTTCGGCGCTTTGAAAGAAGCCCTCCCGGAACAGGGTCTCTTCCGTCGCGATAAAATCACCCGTGGAAAGGGTGGGGATGGAAAACAGGTCCGGTTTTCCCCCCACGGTTACATTGGCATTGAGTTCCACCCGCATGGGGGAATTGTACCTTCCCTTCCTGGTGGTGATCACGATCACCCCGTTTCCGGCCCGGGCTCCCCAGATGGAGGCCGCCGCTGCATCCTTGAGGACGGTGATCTGGGTTACATCCGCGGGATTGATGTCGTTGAGGTCCCCGCTATAGGGGAAATTGTCAACTACAATCAGGGGCTGGTCATTGGCGAAAATGGTGCTCATCCCCCGGATATTGATATTGTCCGTGCCACTTCCGGGGTTGTGGTTGAATACCAGGCCGCTGGTAATCCCGTCCAGGCGGCTGATCACATCCGGTGCCACCACCCGGTTGAGCAGGCTGCTGTCCAGGACGGTGTAGGACCCGGTTGCCCGCTGCTGCTTCAGGTCCTGGTAGCCGGTGGATACCAGGACTTCCTCCAGTTGGTTTCCGGAACGGGAAAGCTGCAGTTCAGGCGGAATTTTCAATCCGGGTCCGAATGGGAGGGAGATGGGATCAAATCCGAGGTAGGAGATCTTCAGGGTTCCCCTGCTTTCGGAAACCGGAAGCCGGAAAAAGCCCTTGGCGTCTGATCCGGTTGCCTCGGGCCCTCCGCTTACGGAAATAATGGCTCCCCCCAGGGGGGCTCTGGTTCCGGATGCCAGGATCCTTCCCCTCAGGATCAGGGTATCGGCCCCGCTACCGGAATTGGCGGAAGCCGCGGAGGCCAAAATCAGGGCGATCAGGAAGATCCCCAGCGTTTTTCCCGCATGAAATTGCAGCAGTTCTCGCGTGGAACGCATAGTGGTTGATTTTAGGTTAAGGGGAAAGATTTTCAGCTTGTCCTCTGGCAGGAAACAGGAAGCCTCTGGTTCGGGATGCCATATTGGACCGGGTGCTCCCGGAGCAGGAAAGGGAGCATGATGATCATCCGGAATACGGCAGCCCGCCCCCGACCTGTCGCAGGCAGGAATGGGTAAGTCCCCGGGATCAGACGGGAGCCTTGGGCTTTAGAAAATATTTATTGAGGATATAGATGCTCCAGGAACATCTTCCGAGGATGGAATATGGGGAGCGGGGGAAAACCGGATCCCTGCCGGTTTTCAGAAAACCGGCCGGACTGCTGCCCTCCGGATGCAGGGAAGAATACCGGGAAAGGAGGGGGTCGGAATGCCGGTAATGCATGAAGGGTTCGGTTTAAGAGGGGGCCTCAGGCCCGTTTTCAGGACCCGGCCGGGGTGAACCGGAAGATTTGTCCCCGGTGCAAAGAAAATTCAAACACTTCAGTGTTTTGCAAAATGGACTGTTGTATCTAACCAACTAATTGTTGTTTTTTACAATCGTAATTTTTCTATATTTGTTCATATGGATACTGAAGCCGAACCCATCTCCAGAAAAAAAATCCATGAAGGGCGAAATATCAGGCACTTCAGGGAACTTCGCGGCATCAAGCAGGAAAGTTTTGCCACCGAGCTCCACATGAGCCAGCAGAACCTTTCTCGGATCGAACAATCGGACACCCTGGATGACCAGACCCTGGTCCAGATTGCCACAGCCCTGGGGATCAATCCGGAGACCCTGCGCAATTTTGATCCCGATGCAGCGATCAACCTGATCAATAACATCCATGACAACCAGTTCGATAACAGTTCAACGGCCATGATCTACCAACAGTTCAATCCCCTGGAAAAGATCAGTGAACTATACGAGCGCCTGCTTCAAAAGGAGCATGAGGTCCTGCGCCTGGAGGACCAGCTCCGCAAGCTCAGGGATAGCATGGCCTGAACCCCTGTCCTCCTCCTGGTCCAAATTGATGTTTCCTCCAATCGCCCCTCCGGAAACCCTTGTCTGGCAAGGGTAATCCCGAATTCATAAATAAAAATCCGGCAAACAAAAATCTTCCTCCAGGGTGAATTTTAGTTTTACCCCCCTAAAATTCCCTGATATGAATACCGAGTTACTCCCGGAGGAAAAGACCATCCCCGGGCTTTTGGCCACCATGGAAATGGAACTGGAACAGTGTGGCAGGAATTTCCCGGATCTGATCTCCAGGAGCCGCCAGGCCGTCCGGATCGTGAAATCCTCCCTGGACCATCTCAAATCGATCATCCTGGCCTCGGAGTTTCCTTCCAAACAGGAAGAGATCCGGTTTTTTAAAGAAACCAAACCCCGGTTTGTCAGCGAGCTGATCTTCCATTGCCGGGTGCACCAGGTGCAGTCCAGCAGGCCTTTGTTCCGGAACCGGATCCAGGAGGAATACCTGTCCAGGCAATTGGCACGGATCGAATATTTCCTGCAGAAGCACCGGGCATTTTATCATTACATGCAATCCAACCGGCAGGACCAGGACGAAGCCTATTTTCTGCGGGGTGCTGTGGACAGCTACCTGTCCATGGATGATTATTTTTTCAATGCCGATACCCGGTTCTCAACCGGTTATGATTACCTGGTCTCCTGCTTCAGAGCTTATGAACGCCTGGGATCCTGGATCAGCGAAGAATTGCAGGGGCTGCCCGATCCCTATTTTACCAACCGGTCAAAGCCGGTCAAGCTGGTCTGGACGGGCCCCAAGGCTGCCCTGATCGAGCTGGTTTACGGGCTGCAGACCAGCGGGGTTTTCAATAACGGGGCCGCCGATATCAAGCAAATCGCTACCAGCTTCGAACAGCTGTTCCGGGTGGATATGGGAGGCTATTACAGGACCTTCCAGGAGCTCCGGCTGCGCAAAAAGAACCGGACCGCATTCCTGGACCGGCTGAAGGAACGCTTAAATCTCCGCATGGACGAACTGGAGCGCCAGGAACAATCGCGCCTTAAATCCCGGGCTCCCCACCTGAAAAGGCCCTGACGGGCAATCGGTGAAAAATATTTCACCCAAGTCGGGAACAGAGGTATAAAAATCCCGTCGTTTCCGGCGCAGCTTTGCCTTCCGGTTTGGCTGCACCCTTTTAACTTTTTATCATGGCTTCCTGGAGTTTTCTGGTATGGGTCAAGTTATTCCTGCTCCTGGCATTGATCCTGGGTTCCTATTACCTGGTCCGGAATTTTCTGCGCTGGATCTGGGGCAGGGTCAGGTTCCTCCACCGGGGAATTGAAATCAGGATCCGGATCCGCCTGAGGCAAGAGGATCCCCAGGGCGGTCCTCCTTATGCCATCGCGCAACCGGCCCCATCCGGCCTTGTCCGGGAGCAGGATTTATTTGAACTCGTATACCGCCTTTCCTCCGAGATCAACCAATCCATGCAGCAGGCTGCGGCCCGGAAGTTGCCCCGGGAGGACCTTCTGGCTGAGCTCAGGTCCCGGCTGCTTCCTTATCCTTTCCTGAAAACCTCCCCCTACCGTTTCGCCCTGGACAACCTGCTGACCACGGGATGTGAAAGGATCTGTTCTGTCCACCTGACCGCGGAAGACCTGGACCGCGTCTGGAGGGAGTGGACGGGATCCGAGCCTGCCAGCCGGGGGGAGGGCATGAACAGAAACCTTTAAATCAAACGATATGAACAAGGAGAATTTGCAGTTTCTGAAAAACGCCGTGAAATTCATGAGCTTCGATGAAAGCATTCAGGCCGATCTGGAAAAGAAGATGCGGGAGTCTGTCCCGGAATTCCAGCTCAAGGCCATCGCCCACTTTTCCCAGGACGAAATCGGGGCCTTGTTGTATTTCCGAAAATCTGATAAGTCAGATTATTATTTTTTCAACAAGTATGACGTGGTGGTCCTGCATCCCGATGAACCGGCCCGGGACAAATCCCAGACCTTCTATATCCATGGGGGTACGGGGATGACCCTCCGGGAAGCCTATAATCTGCTGGAGGGCAGGTCGGTTTTCAAAACCCTGCTGGACCAGGATGGCAAAAAATTTCAGGCCTGGATTCAGCTCGATTTCGGATCGATAGATTCCAATGGAAACTACCAATTCAGGCATTTTTATTCCAGTTACGGATTCGACCTGGAACAGACCCTCAGCCATTACCCGATCCTTTCCCTGGACAAACCAGAGGATAAGGAAATGCTGGTCATTTCCCTCCAGCGCGGGAACCGGCACCCGGTCTGGTTCCAGATGGACGGCGAGGAACAACAGGTGTTCGTGGAAGCCTGCCCCCAGTTCAAGGCCCTGAACATTTTCGATGGTGCCCTGCGTAAAATCCGGTTTCGCCCGGATCCAAACCGGAAGGGTTCCCTCATTTCCCCCGGGCCAGAAAAATCCTGAAGAACTGTTCGGGCCATGGGGCCATGGATTTGGGGTAAATGGCCGGATTATTGCTGGGTGGGGGCCAATGGCCCTGATTTTATCCGCAACCGGCCCGGCCGGTGAAATTTTAGGGCGTTCCGGACGTTTTCATCCTCTTGAATGGTCCACCTGCTGAAGGCTATCGGGTTATTGGCGCTTACCGCCCTTTCTGTTCCAGGGATGGGTCAGGATAGCGATATCGGGATCCTTTTCGGGGCCAGCAATTATGGCGGGGACCTCCAGCCCGCACAGTATACTTTCAGGGAGTCTCATCCCGCATTCAGTTTCCTGTACTGGAAAGAACTGAACGGCCATTTCAATGTCCGGGGCGGGTTCTCATTGGCCCAGATCTCCGGGGATGACCGGTACAATCCCAAGATGAGTACCCGCGTGCGCAACCTGAGTTTTCATTCCAATATCACGGAGTTCCAGGTGGCCCTGGAGTATTCCCCGGTGGATCTGTACCTGCACCGGCTCAGCCCCTATGGCTTCGCAGGAATTGCCCTTTTCCATTTCAATCCGACTGCCGTGGATTCCACCGGAAAAAGGGTGTTTCTCCGGCCGCTGAGCACAGAAGGGGAGGGATTGCCCGAATTTCCCCGGCAGACCCGCTATTCCCTGACCCAGGTAGCCCTTCCCGTCGGGGGAGGACTGCGGTATGAAGCCACCAACACCCTCACCATTGGCGTCGAGATCGGGCTGCGGGTCTGTTTTACCGATTATCTGGATGATGCCAGCACCATCTATGTAGACCCCCGGATTCTCCTGGCTGAAAAAGGGCCTGAAGCTGTGGAAATGGCCTTCCGGACCAACGAACTGCCCGGCTACCAGGGAACACCCTACCCAACCCCCGGAACCAAAAGAGCTTCTTCTGTATACAAGGATTATTATTATTTCACGCAGATTATGATTTCCTACCGGTTGTTTTCTTCCAAACCCCACGCTGCTCGGGATCATGGAATGGGCCTGGGGCAGGCGGAACGTTCGGTCCAGTGCCCGCCTGATCCGAAGAAAAAATAGCCGTCCCATCAGGCCCGGGGTTTTTCCTTGAAGGTTTGGGATGCTGGGTAACCTCGCCCCTTCCGGTAACGCGCTTCCTAAAGCAGTCCGGCATGGAAGGAGTTTCTCCCTTATTTTTGAGGAAAACCCGGAGATGGCATACAGGGACCTTAACCATTTTATCCAGACCCTGGAACAGGCCGGGGAACTGGTTCGCATCTCCAGTTATGTGGACCCCAGGCTGGAGATCGCCGAGGTCGCCGACCGGGTGAGCAAATCCTCCCGTCAAAACAAAGCCCTTCTTTTTGAAAACACCGGAACTCCCTTTCCCCTGCTTATCAACAGCCTGGGCAGCAGGGCCCGGATGGGTATCGCCCTGGGAGTCCGGGACCTCGATGGGATCGCCCGGGAAATTGAAGGGCTATTCGCCCAGGTTACGGCCCCCAGGGACCGGGTTCTGGACAAGCTTTCCATGCTCCCCCTGCTGGCCAGATTTGCTTCCTGGATGCCCAAAGTGATTGCCGGCCGGGGCAAATGCCAGGAAGTGGTTATGGCCGCTCCGGACCTGGGCCTTTTCCCCGTGATGACCTGCTGGCCCCGGGACGGGGGCCCATTTATTACCCTTCCGGTGATCCATACCCGGGACCCCGTCACCGGGATCCGGAATGTGGGCATGTACCGGATGCAGGTTTTCTCGGGTACCCTTACCGGCATGCACTGGCATCGCCATAAAGTTTCCGCACGGCATTTCGAAGCCTACCGGGATGCCGGCAGGCGCATGCCGGTTGCCGTTTCGCTGGGAGGGGACCCGGTTTATACCTATGCGGCAACCGCCCCGTTACCGGAAAATGTGGACGAGTATATGCTTGCTGGATTTCTGCGCAAAAAAAAGGTGGAGCTGGTCCGCTGCCTGAGCCAGCCGGAAATCGAGGTTCCTGCCGATGCCGATATCGTCATTGAAGGGTATGTGGATCCCCTGGAGGAGCTGATCCTGGAAGGACCCTTCGGGGACCATACCGGGTATTATTCTCTCGCCGACTGGTATCCCCGGTTCCACGTAACGGCCATCACCCACCGGAAGGACGCGGTATACCCTTCCACCATTGTGGGAATTCCCCCACAGGAAGATGCCTGGATCGGGAAAGCGACCGAAAGGATTTTTATTGCACCGATCAGGATGACCCTGGTGCCGGAACTTACCGATATGGAAATGCCGGTGGAGGGGGTTTTCCACAACCTGCTCATCGCCCAGATCCGGAAAACCTACCCGGGCCAGGCGCAAAAAGTAATGAACGTCATGTGGGGGGCTGGTCAAATGATGTTCAACAAGATCCTGGTTCTGGCCGGTCAGGATGCCCCGATCCGGGATTATGCCGCGCTGGCCCGGGAGGTTCTTTCCCGGGTCGATCCCCTGGTGGATATTTATTTCAGCCAGGGACCCATGGATGTGCTGGACCATTCCTGCTCGAGACTGGGATTCGGGGGAAAGATGTGCGTGGATGGAACCCCGAAATCTGCCCAGGAGCCCGGGCAAAGGGCCCTGGAAGGACCGCTCCTTCTGGATGGTGCCCCCTTGATGGCGGAATTTCCGGAGATCACCGGGATCAACCTCAGTTTGCTTCCCCTGGAAATCCCCTGCATCCTGGTCTCGGTCCGCAAGACCAGGGCTGGCCAGATTGGTATGCTGCACCGGGCCCTGTTTCGCAAACCGGAACTGCAGGGAATCAAGGTCGCCTTATATGGGGAGCATACGGTGGATGTGAGCGATATCCCGGGTTCCCTGTGGAGGATCTGCAATAACCTGGATCCTCAGCGGGACCATCACCTGGAGGGCCACCACCTCGGGCTGGACGGCACCCGCAAAACCAGGGAGCTGGACGGATTCACCAGGGAATGGCCCAATATCATCGCGTCTGATTTGCCGACCATTCAGGCTGTGGATGCCAAATGGGAAAGCCTGGGGTTGGGCCCCCTGATCCCATCTCCCTCCCTGCATTACAGGACCCAGCAATACGGGGAAGCGGCCGAAGTGCCGCAGTGACGGATCCTGATCCTCCTTATCTTCTCCCTCCTGACTCAACCAACCGGTTCAGCAAACCGGTAGAAGAAAATCCTTCCACCAGGGGAATCAGCTGCACGGTGCCTCCACTGGAAACCACCGTTTCCGCCCCTGCAATCTGGTCTATCCGGTAATCCTTCCCCTTGACCAGTACATCGGGAAGGATCGCCTGGATCAGGAGGGAGGGATCGTCCTGGTCAAAAATGGTGACCGCATCCACAAATTCCATGGAAGCGAGCGTCAGGGCCCGGTCCAGGACCCCGTTCAGAGGTCTTCCCTTCCCTTTCAGGCGGGTCACCGAAGCATCGCTGTTGAGTCCAACGATCAAAACCGTTCCGAACCCCGCGGCCTTCATGAGCAATTCGATATGACCCCGGTGCACCAGGTCAAAACAACCATTGGTGAATACGACCCGGTTGCCGGTGAGTCGCCAGGAAAGCAACCTCCGGAGGAGGGAATCAGGCGTGAGGATCTTGTTCTGAATGAGCTGCAGTTTGTCCATGGGCAGGACGGTTGAGGATTGGAAGTAAAACTAAGGAAATAAAGCCGAGGACCACGACCAGCAGGGTCTGGGCAAGCCAGATGATCCAGCCCAGGGCATAGGCCACCCCCGCTCCGATTCCATACAGGGTGAGGGTTCGCTGAACCAGCAGCTGGTAGGCCCCGATCCCTCCCTGGGTCAGGATCATGCCGATGCTGCCGAAGGCGAGAACGGCGAGAGCCGCCCCGGGGCCCAGGTGACTGGTGATCCTGAGGCAGAAAAATCCGATATAAACCATGAGAAAATACAAGACCCAAAGCAGGACCGTGTAGGCCAGAAACCAGCCCTTCTCCCGCATCCTGCGGATCGAAACCAGGCCGTCCTCCACTTCCCGGACCAGGAGCCTGAACCGGACCCAGGCCATGGTGTGGCGAATCCTGGAAAAGACCAGCCGCAGCGAAAAGAACAGGATCACCAGGATCATCACCAGCAGGAGAGGAAATTTCCAACCCGGATGGTGCCCCCATTTCGGGCCATGCAGGATATCCCGGTAAAAAAAATCCCCGACCAGTCTGAGTTGAAGCAGGATGGTTGCGGTGACAATGAGGATCAGACTGATCAGGTCTATGGAACGTTCGGCAATCATGGTTCCGATCACCTTGGTCACCGGGATCTTTTCATAGCGGGCGACCACTGCGCAACGGGTGATCTCCCCGAGCCTGGGTAAGGCCAGATTGCTCAGGTAGCCCGTCATGACCGCGCAAAAAATGTTAAACAGGGAGGGATTGAAATCCAGGGGACGCATCAGCAGTCTCCAGCGCAGGGACCGGACCAGGTGGCTGGCCGCTCCGGCCACCAGGGCGGGGATCAGTACCCTGTAATCAGCCGTCCGGAAGGTCTGGTCAATCAGCCTCCGTTGGGCAGGGTCGAGATGGTGGACAGCAAGCCAGATCAGCAGGATGCCCAGCCCGAGAAACAGGAGGAACTTCAGCAGGTTCCTGAAGGCGATGGACATGGAAAGGGTTAAGGATCAGATCCGGTTCCCTTCACCCGGGAATATGGCGACGGGCTGGTAATTGCTGGCTTCTTCCGGGGACATCAGGGCATAGGAGATGATGATCACTGTATCGTCCACGATCCCACGGCGTGCGGCCGGTCCATTGAGGCAAACCATGCCGGAAGCCCTCGGGCCCGGGATAACATAGGTTTCCAAACGGCTGCCATTGTTCAGGTTAACCACCTGAACCTTTTCATTTTCAATCAGTTGAGCCGCATCCATCAGGTCCTGATCTACCGTAATGCTGCCCAAATAGTTCAGGTTCGCCTCGGTAATCTTTACCCGGTGGATTTTGGATTTCAATATATGGATGAGCATAGGGGTGCAAAGGTAGGATATTCACCCATTCCGGTTGGGTTACCCGGCGATCACATTGTCAATCAGGCGGATGCTGCCGATTTTACCGGCAGCCAGAAGGACCAGGGGGTCCCCCGGATAGCGGGCCAGGGGCTGGAGATTTTCCAGGTCGGCCAGCTCCAGGTAATCCATCCGGAAACCCGCCTTTTCCAACCGGTGCAGGGCCCGCCTGCGGATTTGGTCAAAAGGCATGCTCCGGACCCGGCTTCTGGCCCAACAAAGGGTCTCATAGAGCCGGGGGGCCCGGGCCCGGGATTCGGGATCGAGCAACAGGTTACGACTGCTCAGGGCCAGTCCGTCCGGTTCCCTGAGGGTAGGACACTGGATGAATTCGGGTGAAATCTTTAATAGCGAAAGCAACTTCCTGATTACCAGGCATTGCTGATAATCTTTTTGTCCCATCAGCAGGCAGGCCGGCCGCACGATGTCCAGCAGCCTGTCCATCACCCGGGCCACCCCCTGGAAATGGCCGGGCCGGTATTTTCCCTCCAGGATATTTTCGAGCGGGCCCAGGGGGTAAATCCGGGGTGGTTCAGCTCCATCCGGATAAATTTCGGTCATCCCGGGATGGAATACAAAGGCCACGCCTTCCCGCTCCAGCAGGGCGAAATCCTGATCCGGCGAAACAGGATACCTCCTGAAATCCTCAGGATCATTGAATTGCGCAGGGTTTATGAAAATACTGCAGACCACCGGAAGCCCGGTTTCCAAGGCCTTCCGGACCAGGGAGATATGGCCCCTGTGAAGGGCACCCATGGTAGGGACAAAAGCGCAGGATTGACCGCCATTCGCCGCCGGGTCAAAGGCTTTTCGGGCCCCGGATACCGTACTGATTATGAGCATACAGGGAGGTGCTGGGTGCGGTGCTTTCACCGCGGTCCAATATTCGGGAAATAATTCATAATTTTGCAAACCAATTTACTGGTCCGCTCCCATAATAACAATTCGTAATGCCTCCAAAGAAAAGAATTCTTTTTATTACCCAGCAGATGGCCCCTTATCTGGAACTGAGTGAGTATGCGGGTATTGCCAATAAACTGGCCGTCCGCTCCAATGAGACTGGCCTGGAAGTGCGGGTGATCATGCCCAAATTCGGGACGATCAATGAGCGGCGCCACCGGCTTCATGAGGTGGTTCGCTTGTCCGGGATCAATATCATCATCGATAACGACGATTATCCGCTCATCATCAAGGTGGCTTCCCTGCCCACCGCGAGGCTCCAGGTTTACTTCCTGGACAACGAGGATTATTTCAGGCGCAAAACCGTATTTTATGATGAGGCCGGCACCTTTTATGAAGATAATCCCAACCGGGCGGTCTTTTTCTGCAAGGGAGCCCTGGAAACTGTGAAGAAATTCGGATGGCCCCCGGATATCATTCATTGCAGCGGCTGGATGACGGCTCTGGTGCCCATGTACCTGAAGACGGCCTATAAAAAGGAACCTGTTTTTGCCAATTCCAAAGTGATCTTTTCCCTGGAACCCCCGGTCTTCAAGGAAAAACTTGGGGACCAATTCCTGAAAAAAGCGATGATCTCGAACCTGATCCGGGAAAAGGACATGGAATTATTCAAGGAAGGCACCAACGCTTCCGTGAACCGGGCCGGCGTCAAATTCGCCGATGCCGTGGCAATTGCCGGGGAGAAGGTGGATCACAAGCTGGTGGAAGAACTCAAAAAGGAAAAGGGGAAGCTCGTGCTGCCTTATCAGAAAAACAATGAGGACGTCAGCGATTATCTCCACCTTTACCAGCAGCTGCTGGGCAAATAACGATTTTTTGCGTTCCCGCCGGATTACCTCCTCCCATAGTGGACGGGATGCTATCTTTGCGGATTAAAACTAAAAACTTCCATGCCTTACCTGTTCACCTCCGAATCCGTTTCAGAAGGTCATCCCGACAAGGTGGCAGACCAAATCTCTGACGCCCTGATTGATCATTTCCTCGCCTTTGACCCGGAGGCAAAAGTGGCCTGTGAAACCCTGGTCACCACAGGACAGGTGGTCCTGGCAGGGGAAGTGCGGTCCAATACCTATCTGGATGTTCAGAAAATTGCCCGGGAAGTCATCCGCAAAATCGGCTACACCAACAGTGAATACATGTTTGAGGCTCATTCCTGCGGGATCTTTTCGGCCATCCATGAACAATCTGAAGATATCAACCGGGGCGTGAGCCGTGGGAAAAAGGAGGATCAGGGTGCGGGCGACCAGGGCATGATGTTCGGGTATGCCACAGATGAGACGGATAACTACATGCCCCTTCCCCTGGACCTGGCCCACAAGCTGCTGATTGAGCTGGCCGCCCTCAGGAGGGAAAATAAACAGATCAAATACCTGAGACCCGATGCCAAATCCCAGGTCACCATTGAATACAGCGACGAGGGTAAACCGGTCCGCATCGACACCATCGTCATTTCCACCCAGCACGATGAATTCGACACGGACCAGAAAATGGCCGAAAAGATCCGCAGGGACATGATCGGGATCCTGATCCCCCGGGTGAAAAAGCATCTCAAGCCGGAACTCCAGAAACTTTTTACCGGGGAAATCCGGTACCACATCAACCCCACGGGGAAATTCGTGATCGGGGGACCGCATGGAGATACCGGACTGACCGGGCGCAAGATCATCGTGGACACTTACGGAGGCAAGGGAGCCCATGGCGGAGGCGCATTTTCCGGTAAAGATCCCTCAAAGGTGGACCGGTCAGCAGCCTATGCGGCCCGCCATATCGCAAAAAACCTGGTAGCTGCCGGGGTATGCAGGGAAATCCTGGTGCAGGTCTCCTATGCCATCGGGGTGGCCAGACCGATGGGCATTTATGTGAACACCTATGGCACGTCCAAACTGAAAAAACCCCTGAAAGACAGCCAGATCGCAGAAAAGATTTCCGAGCTGTTCGACCTGAGGCCTTATGCCATCGAGCAACGCCTCAAATTACGCAACCCCATATACTCCGAAACGGCGGCCTACGGCCATATGGGAAGGAAGAATGAAAAAGTGACCAAGGAATTCGAGACCCCGGAGGGGAAGAAAAAGAAACTGGAGGTGGAGCTGTTCACCTGGGAAAAAACCGATTACGTGGACCGGATCCGGAAAGCCTTCTCCATCTGAA